>JAJFLS010000560.1 GCA_021772595.1 Opitutales bacterium | reverse complement strand
CGACAACGCCATCGACCGGAACACCGGCTTGCCGGTCTATTCTCTCTACGGCAAATACCGCCGCCCCACCGACAAGATGCTCCAAGGCTTGGACGCGATGGTGATCGATCTCCAAGATATCGGAACGCGCTCGTACACATTCATCAGCTGCATGAAGCTCACCCTCGAAGCCTGCTTCAAAAACGGCATCGAGGTCATCGTGCTCGATCGGCCCAACCCGCTCGGTGGCATCAAGGTCGACGGCCCGCCCATCGAGAAAAGTTGGCAGAGCTACGTGGGCGCGTTTCAAATGCCCTACGTTCACGGCCTGACGATCGGCGAAATCGCCCGCATAGCCGCGTCTAAGCCAGGCGTGCTCGACCTAACCGAGGCCGAGCGCCAAGCCGGAAGACTGACAGTCGTGACCATGGAAGGATGGCGCCGCTACATGAGCTGGCCCACGCTCGGACTCAAGTGGATCGCCCCGTCACCCAATATCCCCGATTTCCCCGCAGCAGTCGGCTACGCGATGACCGGACTCGGCGCCCAACTCGGTAATTTTCAGCACGGGATCGGCAGCGAATATCCGTTTCGAATCCTCACCTACAAAACCGCGAGCCTGGATGAGCTCGAACGAGAGCTCAAGCGACGGGCCATTCCCGGGATCGCCTTCGAGCAAAAGTCTTTCCAGAACGGCGCCAAAGCCGGGCTCTATGTCAAGATAATCGATTGGAACGTTTGGAGGCCCACGGAGCTAAGCTTCCACATGATGCAGATCGCCGCGCTTTTCGACGAAAACAACCCATTCGCCAGCGCCACCAGCAACCAGTCCGACCTCTTCAACAAACACGTAGGCTCAACAAGCTGGTGGCAGGAAATCTCTCAAAAAGGCGCCAGCGCCAACCGGGCCGGATTCATCGGCGTCTGGGAACGGCAATCCAAGCAATTCCAGATCGAGAACCGCAGATACTGGCTATACGATTGAGCTAATCGAATGTAGGAGCCTGCTTGCAGGCGATCCTCCAGTAATCATCGCCTGCAAGCAGGCTCCTACACTGTATCCACACACTTCCCACAACCGGCTCGACGACCCAATCATCCCCTAGAGAAATCGAGATTTCTCATTGATTCACTAGGAGTAATCCGTCAGAAAAATCGCTCACTCGCGAATTTTCGCCCGCAACCCCGAATAATCGAATCAGCGTTATGCCTAGAACCGTCACACTTTTCACCGGCCAATGGGCCGACTTGCCACTCGCGGAACTCGCCCCGCTCGCCAAAGAGATGGGCTACGACGGATTGGAGCTCGCCTGCTGGGGAGACCATTTCGACGTCGATCAAGCCGCCCGCAGCAAGAAATACTGCAAGGACAAATGGGACCTCCTCTCCGATAACGGGCTAACCTGTTTCTCGATCTCGAACCATCTCGTAGGACAAGCGATTTGCGACAACATCGACGAACGCCACAAAGCGATCGTCCCGCCCGACGTCTGGGGCGACGGCAAGCCCGAAGGCGTCCGCCGCCGCGCCGCCAAGAAGATGATCAAAGCCGCCAAGGCCTGCCGGAATTTTATGGACCTGAAGCCTGGCCGTAAAAAGAAGGACGCCTTCCCAGCGGTCGTGAACGGATTTACCGGCTCGTCGATTTGGCACGCGCTCTACGCCTTTCCGCCAACCGATCAGGCCTTCCTCGAAAAAGGATTCCAGGACTTCGCGAAACGCTTCATCCCGATCCTCGACGAGTTCGACAAGTTTAATGTGAACTTCGGCTTGGAAGTCCATCCAACCGAGATCGCCTTCGATATCGCCACCGCCGCACGCGCCATCAAGGCCGTCAAAGGACACAAACGCTTCGGCTTCAATTTCGACCCGTCGCATCTCGGCTATCAAGGCGTGGACTACGTGAAGTTTATCCGCGACTTCGCCGACCGCATCTACCACGTGCACATGAAGGACGTTTGGTGGGGTCACGGTGACGGTTCCGTTGGCGTCTTCGGCGGACACACCGATTTCGGCGACGCCCGTCGCTACTGGGACTTCCGCTCGCTCGGCCATGGCGACATCGCTTTCGAGGATATCATCGTCGCGCTCAACGACATCAACTATAAGGGACCGCTTTCCGTCGAATGGGAAGACATCCGCATGGATCGCGTCCACGGCGGCTCCGAAGCGGCGGCTTTTGTAAAGTCCGTTGATTTCCCGCCAAGCGACGTCGCCTTCGATTCCGCCTTCGACAAAGAAAACCAGTAATCACTTTTCAATCACACTCTACAACACCACTATGAGCACCAAAATAGGAATCATCGGAGCGGGCGGCATGGCCCAATACCATATCGCAGGCTTCCGCCAAGCAGGCGCCGAAATCGTCGCCCTCGCCGACCTCAACGAAGCCGCCGCGAAAGCGACCGCCGATCAATACGGAATTCCGCAGACCTTCGCTTCCGTCGATGCGATGTTCGAGAACGTGCCGGAAATCGAAGCGGTCACCATCATCGTTCCCAACAAGTTCCACGCTCCCCTCGCCATCCAGGCGCTAAATGCGGGCAAGCACGTCTTCTGCGAAAAACCGCCCGCCCTAAACGCGGCCGATGTCCAGGACATGAAAGATGCGGCGGACAAGTCGGGGAAGCGCCTAATGTTCAATTTCAACAACCGCGCTCGGCCGGAATCCTTCGCTATGATGAACTACGTCGCGGACGGAACGATCGGCAAGATCAACTCCGCCCAAGCAAAATGGATACGCCGCACCGGCATCCCCGGCTTCGGAGGCTGGTTCACCAACAAGGCCCTCTCCGGCGGCGGACCTCTCATCGACTTGCTTCACATGGTCGATCTCTCAATGCATCTCATGGGATACCCAGAACCTGAATACGTTCTCGGCCAGACTTTCTCCGATTTTATCGACGACAAAAGCTTCAAAGGCCCTTGGGGAATTCCCGACAACGCCGACGGCGTGAACGACGTCGAAACTGCCGCTCACGGATTCGTCACTTTCAAGACCGGCCAAGTCCTCAGCCTCCAAGTTTCGTGGGCCGAGCTCGTCAAACACGAAGAAGTTTCCGTCGTATTCCAAGGCACCGGAGCCGGCGGAAAGATCGAGCGGCTCTTCGGCTCCGATGGCCTCGACGAGACCTGCATCGACAGCTGCGAACTCTACGTCCAGGAGAACGGCAACTCAGTCAATCGCGCTATCACCGTTGAAGCGTGCGAAGACATGGGGCGCTCCCGCTCCGCCGCGAATTTCATCCTGTCCATCGAAGGCAAGGAGGAGCCGCTCAACACTCCCGACCAAGCGCTTTCTCTCATGAAAATCATCGACGCGATCTACGAGTCCGCCAGTTCCGGAAAACCGGTCGCCTGCTAATTGAAATCCCAACAACTGCTGCTATGAATCGAAAACTGAAAATGGGAATGGTTGGCGGAGGCCGCGGCGCCTTCATCGGCGCGGTTCACCGCATGGCTGCCAACCTCGACGGAAAAATCGAACTGGTCGCGGGCGCGTTCTCCTCGAACGCGAAGAAGTCGAAGCTCTCGGGCAAGGACTTCTTCCTCGACCCTTCGCGCGTCTACACTTCCTACGAGGAAATGGCGAAAAAGGAAGCCGCTCTCCCGGTCGGCGAACGGATCGACTTCGTCAGCATCGTCGTGCAGAACAATCTGCACTTCGCAGTCGCGAAATGTTTCCTCGAGCATGGTTTCAACGTGATTTGCGACAAGCCGCTCGCCTTCGATCTCAAAGAAGCGAAAGACCTCCGGCGCATCGTCAAGAAATCCAAAAAAGTTTTCGCCCTCACGCACAACTACACCGGCTACCCGATGGTCAAGGAAGCCCGCGACATCGTGAGCAAAGGCAAGCTCGGTCGTATCCTTAAAGTCGTTACAGAGTATCCGCAAGGCTACGCGGTCGGCGATGTCGAGAATAAGAGTCTCTCAAAGATCGCTTCCTGGAGAACCGATCCTTCCGTGGCAGGCGCGTCCAATTGTATCGGGGATATCGGTACGCACGCAGAGAATCTAGGCTCCTACATCACAGGATTGGAAATCGACGAAATGTGCGCGGAGCTAACCGCGTTCATCCCTGGCCGCAAGCTCGACGATGATGGCAATATCCTCATTCGCTACAAGGGCGGAGCGAAGGGCCTTCTCTACGCGTCTCAGATTTCCAGCGGCGACGAGAACAATCTCAACATCCGCATCTACGGAATAAAAGCGTCACTTGAATGGCACCAGGAGCATCCGAACGAGCTCATCGTGAAGTATCCAGATAAGCCACGACAGATTCTTCGTCGCGGCAACGACTACGTTTGCAAGGCCACCGCCGACTGTACGCGCACGCCGTTTGGTCATCCGGAAGCGTTTATCGAAGCCTTCGCCAACGTCTACATGTCGGCGGCCAAGGCGATCGCTGCGGAAGTAAGCGGAAAGAAATTGCCGAAGAATCTCGATTTCCCCACCGTCGAGGACGGCGTCACCGGCATGGCATTCATCACCACCGCGGTGAAAAGCTCGAACAGCAAATCCAAGTGGACGAAGATGATCAAAGCGTGAACGATCACGCTTTCAGCTTAGCTTAGAGCGGCTGCATCTCGAAGAGTAGCACAGGCATCTTGCCTGTGTAAACAGGCTGGAAGCCTGTCCTACTTTCACAAAAGCGCTCATTTCCGTTCGTCTATGATTTCGCGCACGACGCGAAGAAACGCTCGCGCTCCGGAAGTGAGATAACGTTGCTCGTGCGTTAGGGCGAATAACAGTCGCGTCATATGCGACGATACCAACGATTTGAATACAACATCGTAGGGCGATATTTCTTCTCGGGCCATCTCCGGGAGAATCGCTAGGCCAACGCCACTGTGCACTAACGCCTTGACCGTGCTAACTTGGGAGCACAACGCCCCGACCTTCGGCTCGAAATCGTTTCTGCCGAAGAACTCGAATATTTTTTCTCCCAAAGTCGAGGATTCCCCAAGCACGATCAAGGGCTCGTCCTTGAAATCGCGGATCGAAATCTTGTTTTTCTTCACCAGAGCATGCTTTCGAGGAACTACCAGATTCAGCTGTTCGAGGAGAATCGGCTCCGCGTCGATGTGTAGACCCTTCCCCGTATACGAGGAGATCACGACCTCGAGATTTCCGTCGACGAGATTGTCCATCAGCGGCCTCCTCAAGTTTTCCTCCATTTGAATCTCGAGTTTTGGGAACCGTTCCCGGCAAGCCGCCAATACAGGGGGCAGCAAATACGGCCCAACCGTAGGCGTGAACCCGACCCGTAGAACCCCCTTCGGCTCCACGACTCCCTCCTGGATCTCGCGGCGAGCATTGTCGACTTCCATCAGAATGGACCGCGCCCGCTTTTCGAAGAAGATGCCTGCAGGGGTCAGCTCAACCCGCCGACCGAGCCGATTAAACAGCTTTTCGCCAAGCTCATCCTCCAGCTTTATGATCTGGGCGCTCAACGACGGCTGGGAAACGTAGCTCTTCGCCGCCGCCCGAGTGAAGTTCTCCTCCTCGGCCACCGCCACAAAATACCTGAGTTGATGCATTTCCATAGGCTGTTCCTATGGTTTCGATACTTTATAAGTATTTCAAGTTATAACTGAAATGTGCGATACTCCTTCCGTCAGCCAAAACTGACAGATGATATGAACAAACAAACCAAGAGTAACATAATCGCTTCAACCATCCTCGCGGTGGTGCCATTCGGCCTCTTCGCGCTACTGCTCCCTGCTGGGGAGCTCGTGGCCGGAGTCGCAGTCGCGGCAGCACTGATTGGACTCGGAGTGATGGATCTCAAACACGAGGCTTACTCAAGCTTCACTCGCGAAACGCCCAAGCGTTCCTCGAGAAAGATTCGTCTCTTCAGATTCAAGCAGCACGCCTAAAGGACTGAAGCGGTTCATCTGAACCAGAAAATAAACCGGCGGTCGCCCCTAGGGCGGCCGCCGCGCAAAAACCGCCTCTGGGAGGAGGCCAAGATTTTGTCGACCGGAGTCACCTTTGAAGGTGGCTCTTTTTATTTGCCGAAGGGCACTACCCGCTCAACCCCGCTTCGCGAAGCGATTTCGTGAAAGCTGACCGGTAGAACAGGTAATTCAGCAAAGCCATAAGCGGCACCGCAATAATTCCGCCAAAGGAAACCTGCAAGATAGCCAAGGCCAAGAGAGTAATTCGCAGCACCCATTTGGTAAAAAAGCTCCTTCCAGCCGTAAGATACCGGCGAAACGGGGCAACGATCCTTAGTCGATAGTAAATCACTCCCGCGATAAGACCCAGTACGGGAACGATTCCCAACAAGGCGCTGATAAGGAGAACCTTCGGGAGCTTTGCGGTAACCGACCCGATATATGACTGCGTCAGCGCCGAATCGGAGAAGGCCGTCGTGCCATCCGCCTCGCACTTGAGCTCCACTCCCTTTCCCTCGAAGCGTTCGCCTGAGAGGGGCGACCGTTTCAAGCGCATCAAGCGAAGTTTCTGCTCCTCTATCGAAGCCGCCTTTTCCTCCTTAATGCCGCCAAGAAAGCCGAGGACGTTCGGACTTTTCCGACTCGCCCCGCAATGATGGCAGCCTGTGGCGAACGAATGAATTTTCTCGCAGCATTTCTCGCAGGGCACCTTCGCGTCTTCAAGTTTGCCTTCGTAATGTTTGCGAAGCAAATAAAGCACTCCGAAGAATCCTAGGATCACAACGAAAGCGGCGAGCGGAGCGTAGAACAGATATCGAATACCGACGATCACTAGAAAGTCCTCGATCCAGCTTAGAAATCCGCGGATTTTAACCGTATCGTCGGGATCCGCTTCCGTCAGCACCCCTAAAACACCCCCTCTCACTGTGGAGCCCAAGTAAGTGGCCGCGGCTGACAAGACCGCCGGAAATACCTCCACGATGCCTGCCTGCTGAATCACGCTTCCTGCGAATTCCGCGTCCGCCGTGTTCATGACCCCGAGAGTCGTCAGACCGGAAAGCCCGGTTTTCGCATAAACCGAGAAATCATCCATCAGCTCACGCGCTTCGGGCGATTTATCCGCAGCGAACTCAAGAACGGACAGCACACCGAGCGCCGTGATCATCCCGCCACTGGTGAACCACGTGGGATGGTTCGCAGCTTTTGCGGCCATTTCGGAAAGGAATTCAATATTGCTGAGAAAGGGCCAGGAGTAGCCGTATTTCATAAAAAGCGCCGTAACAAAGGCCGGAAGGAAGATGCGCGACGAAAACAAACCGGAAAGGCCGAGCGAGTATAAGAGCGAATTGAGGTTCATTTAGGGAGTTCTACACCGATTGAGACTTCTAAGACCCTGAGAATATTCTCAGAAAAAGGAATTGATCGTTTAACTCTTAGCTATAAGACGCAATCTCCAGGTTTCGTAATCTACAGTAAACTCACTTTTTTTCATCCAATTCAAAGCAACATGTGCGGAATAGTCGGCTACATCGGACAAAGAGAAGCGTCCCCCATCCTGCTGGAAGGCCTTAAACGCCTCGAATACCGAGGCTACGATTCCGCGGGAGTCGCCGTTCTCGCGGACGAGACGCTCAAGCTGAAGAAGTACAAAGGCCGGGTCACCGATCTCGCTCGCACCGCGTCGAGTTCCGACCTCACTGGCAGCTTGGGGATCAGCCACACCCGTTGGGCGACGCACGGAGCGGTCACGGAAGAAAACGCCCACCCCCACGTGAGCCACGACGGCAAAATCTCGCTAGTCCACAACGGCGTGATCGAGAACTACCTTTCCGTGAAGAAATTTCTGGAGAGCAATGGAGTCGAATTCTATTCCGAAACCGACTCGGAAGTCTTCTGCAACCTGATCGCCTATCACTACGAAAAGGAAGACAAGAATTCCCCGAATCGCTTCCTCAACAGCGTGCGCCGCAGCCTCCGCCACCTCGACGGCACCTACGGCATCGCAGCAATCTGCACCGATTGCCCCGACGAGCTCTTCGGGGCAAGAAAAGGCTCTCCGCTCATCGTCGGCATCGGCACCGACGAATACCTTCTCGCCAGCGACGTATCCGCAATCATCAGCCGCACTTCCAATGTCGTCTATTTAAATGACGGCGAAATCGTCAGCCTCAAAAACGGCGAACTCAATCTCCTCACAAACGATGAGGAAGTGCTAACCCCAGAGGTCCAAAAGATCGACTGGGACATCGCCGAAAGCGAACTCGGCGACTACGAGCACTTCATGCTCAAAGAGATCTTCGAGCAGTCCGGAGCTCTCGAGAACGCAATGCGCGGCCGTTTCTCGGACGACCAGAGCACTGCGAAGTTCGGCGGTTTAAACGTAAGCGCTCAGGAACTACGCCAAGTCGATCGCATCTTGCTTTGCGCTTGCGGCACCGCTTGGCACGCTTGTCTCGTAGGCGAGTATTTGATCGAGCGATACGCGCGGATTCCAGTGGAAGTCGAATACGCATCCGAATTCCGCTACCGCAACGCGCCGCTCGACAAGAACACGCTCGTCCTCGTCATCAGCCAATCTGGCGAGACAATCGACACGCTCGCCGCCCTGCGCGAATCCAAGCGCAAAGGCTACAAAACTCTCGCGATCAACAACAGCGTTGGCTCCACCATCGCCCGCGAATCCGACGGCGGCATCTACCAGCACGCCGGCCCTGAGATCGGCGTCGCGTCCACCAAGGCGTTCACTTCCCAGCTTCACATTCTCTCCATGCTCGCGCTCTATCTCGGACGCCTGCGCGATATGAGTTTCCAAGAAGGCGTTGAATACGTCGAAGCGCTCAAGCAAGCCCCGGAACTCGTCACGGAAACCGTCAAGCTTAACGACGAGATCCTCGCGATCTCCGAGAAATACAAAGACATGCAAGACTGCCTCTTTCTCGGACGGCAAGACATGTTCCCGATCGCTCTCGAAGGCGCTCTGAAACTCAAGGAAATCTCCTACATTCACGCCGAAGGCTATCCGGCAGCCGAGATGAAGCACGGCCCGATCGCTCTCATCAACGAATCCTGCCCGGCGATTGTTCTCGCCACACAGCCCGATATTCATGCGAAATTGCTCTCGAACATTCAGGAAGTTAAGGCCCGAGGCGCTCCGGTTATCGCCATCGCGACCAAAAGCAATCCGCTTCCGAAGCATCTTGTCGACGATCAGATCCTGATTCCCGACAGTCATCGCGCCGTTTTGCCCGTGCTCGCCAGCATTCCCATGCAGCTGCTAAGCTACCACATAGCGAATTTGCGCGGATGCGATGTGGACAAGCCGAGAAATCTGGCGAAGTCCGTGACAGTCGAGTAGCGGATCTCAATCAATGCCTAAAAGTCAAAGCGCCTCTGAGTGCCCTGGCGCCGTCGGGTCACGATATTGTAGAATGCTTCGACCGTTTAAATTACAACGTTGTAATTTAAACGGTCGATACTGAGCCATCAATCGTAGGAAACAGCCGAGGAAATTTTCGATAACCCGGTCTCGGTTCCCTAATGCTGAAGCGGCATTCTCATCATGCCTCAACTGTAGGAGCCTGCTTGCAGGCGATTTGCCCTTTGCCTTCCCCTCTAGGATCGCCTGCAAGCAGGCTCCTACGACTGGTTAGGCCTTGGTCGAAATGTTCTGCCCGATAGTCTCTCTATCGTCGAGCGAACCAAAACGGTTGTAGGCGACCGGATTGAAGGAGGCCTTGCCCTTTATCGCGCTGGTCAGCTTCTCCTTGGCAACCTTAGCGGCAGTCTCGGACGAGATATTTATCGACTGGCGATTCCAGGTTTGCGCTCCGCCCTGCTTTGGGGACGAATCAAACCGCGGCGGTGAATCGCCGACGGATCTAACTGGAACTGAATCGATAAATGACATTGATAGAGTTTTAGCGCGCTTTTTCAGATTCGCAATAGAGTATACTACTCAATTCTTACACTTTTTTGATTAAAATCGCCTAAAATTCACAAATTGAGCGAGTATTCGCGTCTATCAGCTTTAGGTAGCGGCTACCGGATTGGATAGCTTCGCGAGCTCAACTAGCGTGGGCAAACCCTGCGTAGCCACGGTCGAGGACGCCAGCTCTACCTATTAGAAAGGGAAAACCCACCAGCAAATAGCTAAGTCCTCTAAACAGCGGCAGGATCGGCTATTTCTCCAAATCGCTCACGTCTCCCTCCATGATCAGACGCAGGGAATCCAGTCTCAGTCGGGCAGAATCGATGGCGCGAGAAAGCCCTTTGATCTCCTCCTTCGCGAGGTCGATCTCCTCCTTCCGGACGTTGTCGTTGATGTTCCGCAAATCGATCAGTCGCTGAAGTTCCTGCCCAAGGACCGCTTTCATCTGTGATTTGGCGGACTGCTTGAGCTTGTTCGCTTCGAGCGTCGCGATTCGCTCCGCGCCATCAAGCATCGCCGACAGCACGTCACGCGTGAATCCGGGACGTTCTAGAAAACGAATCATCACCCCATCTTTGAGCTGTGTCTGGCCCCAGGCTGGATTTCGCTCCCGCGTCAGATCGTTCCCGCTAATATCGACGATTGCCCTCAGCGGCGACGGGCCCAGGAAACGATCGACATGCAATTTCGACAGGGCAACGGTCTCCAGCAAAAACACTGCTTCGATGAGCAAGTTGGGCGAATCGGCCTCGATGATCCCAAACGAGGACGTCCCTTTTTCCGAGTTCACTAAAACCCCCATCGATTCCAGAACAAGCGGATGATCTTGAGAGACAAAGCTAATCTCTTCTCGAGTGATCGCCCGGGACCGGTCGAAAGTCGCCATCATTCCCTCGCTCGGAATGCAAGGAAACGACTCCACGTACGCGTGACGCGGATCCAGAAAAACATCCCCTCCTTCATGCTCCACGATTCGAACGCCGAAACAATCCATCAGCTCGAATATAATCTTCGGAATGCTATCGTCCTGTTCCGCTTCCCGAATCGAATTGATCACTGTTCGCGCGACTTTCGCATCAAAGGAATTCAACTCCAGCAGACGATCCCGACCGAGCCGGAGCTTCTCAGTGAGCGCCTCCCGAAAACGGAGCGTCTCCTCGACGAACGATTCCAGCGACTCACGGCCGAACCCCTTCTTCCGTTGACCATAGTTCAGCGCCAGTTCCAGCAAGCGCCCGCCAAATACCTGACGAAACTCCGCCGTGCCGTGAACGCTGGCTTCGAACGCGTCCAAGCCCTGATGATACCAATCCGCCACGAATTCCTGCGCGCTGCCCACCACGTACGGAACATGGATCTGCACCGTCGCCGTTTGCCCGATACGATCCAGCCGCCCGATTCGCTGCTCCAAAAGCCCGGGATACGCCGGGAGGTCCATCAACACCAAATGATGCGCGAACTGGAAATTCCGCCCCTCGCTCCCGATTTCCGAACAGATCAGGATCCGAGCCCCGTCCTCCTCCGAAAACCACGCCGCGTTCCGGTCTCGCTGAATCAACGGCAAGTCTTCGTGAAAGAGCGCCACTTTCACATTCATAGCCTCCTTCAGAGCCAATTCGATCGCCAGCGCCTTGCGTTTCGTTTTGCAAATCAGAAGCGTCTTCGAATCGCGTTTGGCTTTGAGAAAAGCGACGAGCCAAACCAACCTCGGATCGTCTTTAAAGGAATAGCGGATGTCGCCCTCCACGTCCTGGAATTCCGCCTCAAGCTCTCGAGCCAGTCGATTGAGCAGCGTCTTGGGATCCTTCCCCTTCTCAAGCGGAGCCGCGCAATACATACGCTTCGGGAAGCCTTTCATATTCACGCGGGAGTTCCGAAACACGACGCGGCCCGTTCCATGCTCGTCCAGCAACGCTTTTAGAAGAGCCTCTCTGGCGCCTCGCTTTCCAGACTGGAAGTTCGCCAATCGCTTCTCAAGCCCGGCCAAGTCCTTGCTGAAAATCGCCTTCAACGACGCATCGTCAGCTTTGGTCAAGCGAGAGCCGTCCACGATTTTCCCCGCGACGCGAGCCACCGATCCAAAATCCTCAGACTCCCTGCGAAACGCCTCCAGATCGCTAAAGCGATCCGGATCGAGCAATCGCAAACGCGCGAAATGCCCCTCAAGCCCCAGTCCCGTTGGCGTTGCCGTCAGCAGTAGAAGCCCAGGACTGTTTCCTCCAAGAGTCTCGACCAACTCGTATTCGGGACTCGTTTCTTCGGGCGTCCATTCGAGGTGATGCGCCTCATCGACAACCACCATATCCCAGCCAGCTTCGATCGCCTGCGCTTTACGAATCTCGCCGTAAGTCAGAAAATCGACACTGCACAAAGCCAACTGCTCGTCCAGAAACGGGTTGTGGTCCAGGTTGCCTCGCTCGGCAGCCTGGCAGCGCTCTTCATCGAAAATGCTGAACCACAAGTTAAAGCGTCGCAGCAATTCCACAAACCACTGGTGTATCAACGTTTCAGGCACAAGAATCAGAATGCGCTCCGCTTTTCCAACCGCCCTCATCCGCTGCAAAATCAGACAAGCTTCGATCGTCTTGCCCAGCCCGACCTCGTCCGAAAGCAGCACCCGAGGCGATTGCCTCGACGAGACCTCGTGCAGAATGTACATTTGATGAGGGATCAAATCGACCCGGCCGCCCATGAACCCCCTCAGCGGCGAGCGCCTCAACTCGCTCTGCGCTCTCAAGGTCCGGTAACGCAGATCGAACACCTCTCCCGGGTCCACTTGCCCGCTCATGAGACGGTCGTGCGGATCGCTGAAGCTGCTCACGTCCGACAACTCCTCTTCATCCACCTCGATCCCTTCGCCGCGATACCGCAACAGCCCGTCGATCTCTTCCACGGATTCGATTCGAAATCCGCGACCATCGCGCGTCGTCACCTTCTCGCCCTCTCGATAATGAACGCGTTTCAAGACCTGCGTCTCCGAGGCGTAAAGCCGCTCCTCGCCTGAGGCGGGGAATGCGATTCCTACTTGAAAATTCGCGATACTGACCACCGTTCCCAGACCGAGCTCCGGTTCGGGTTCGCTAATGTATCTTTGCCCTTGGACAAATCGAGCCATACGTCACGCAATGAACACAGTTTCTAAAAGGAACCAATTAAAATCGATCCGAAAATCTTCGCCACCTAATTCCAGAAGCCGAATCGTCCCAAAAACCTCGAGATTTAGGAGCTTGCTTGCAGGCGATATTCTCCCTGGAGTACAAATCGAAAAATCGCCTGCAAGCAGGCTCCTACAAAACTGTAGACGCGATCGCTGATAACGTACCGAAAACTCCACTACTGCCGCGCTTCACCCCTTGCCATCCAAATATTTCCAAGCTCCCTTATAGCGCTTGAAACGCGAATGCTCGTGAAGCTCAAAGGGCTCCCCATTCACAAAATAACTCGCGACGAACTCAACCTTGCCCGTCTTATCGTCTTTGCCGCCTCGGCTCGTTCCGACTATCGTTAGGAAACTCCAATTCGTCTGGTAAATCGTCTTCCGTAATTCCTCCCTCAAGTCGGTTTCCCTCGTTTCCGGATGCGTCGTCTCGACCAGATAATCGACCTTCCTGAAAAAGTACGCACTGAATCTCGAACGCATAAGTTGCTCCGCGGTTTGCGGCTTCGCCTTCCCATTGTGAAAGGGACGACAGCAAACCCCATACTTCAATCGGCTCTTGCACGGGCACAAGGATTCTTCCCTCTGGCCAGGGACGCGTTCTGACGTTTCGCTCATCGATAAGCAGCCTTCAGATCCGGCACCCCAAGGTCGAGCCTTATCAACAAGCGAATTCGTTCGAGGATTGTGCATGAATCACTTCAGAAGACTGCTCGTGCAAACCAATTCGCGCAGGAAAATCTGAATACTAAATGATCCCACAGAGCAGGCTTAGCCGTTCTGGCCCAAAGGTTCGGAACGAATGATTAAACTCCGAGGAATACAGGTTCTCGTCCTTTAAACTGGGCGAGGTGTAAGTGCACGAATAGAGCTAGTGATTGGGGATCGATTCCCGTGAGCGTCTTCACGACGTCCGTCTGTCGATCGAATATTCCTTCCTGGTGATCGATCGCCACATTGTAGAGATGATCGGCGAGAAACTGCGGCAATCCGATTCGCTGAATCAAAATCTCGCGCCACTGTTCGGCAGGAAGATCGACGTACTCGACCGGGCGTCCGATCCCTTGTCCGACACGATTAGCCATCTCGGCGATGCTAAGGTTTTCCCGACCGGTAAGAACGATTCTCTCCCCCGTATGCGGCGACGGATCGAGCAGCAGAGCAACGACTGACCGGGCGATATCGATAGCGGCGATCGGCGCGTGACTTCTCGTGCCGTACGGAAGATATATCTTCCCTTTGGAAGCGATCGTGTTCGAACAGAGAAGCAACAAATTTTCCATAAAGAACGTAGGACGGATGTGGATCGCGCCAACATCCGCCCGGTCGAACATCTTTTCCGACAACCAATGCTGGTGGGAAAGCTGACTGCGGGCGCTCTCCCTTGCCGAAATCTGCGACATGTTCACCACACCGGAAATTCCTTCGTCTTTTGCTCCGATAGCAATGTTGGCGGTGGCTTTGACTAATCTGTCCTCGTGAGGCGGATACGCGAAGTAGACGAGATCGATGCCTCTGAGAAGCTCACCTACGGATTTCATGTCATGTACGTCACCCGGAACGGTTTCGGCCCCCGCTTCTTTGAGACGAGCAGATCGGGAGTCCTCACGTCGAATGACCGCGCGGACGTCAAATCCCTCGCTGAGCGCAAGCTCCACCATTGGCAGACCGGTTTTCCCGGTTGCTCCGATTACTAGTACTTTTGATTTCATGATTTTCTTTGTTTTTTCAGCTAAAGTAAAAGTTATAAGTTGTATATACAACCGTTAGACAAAAAATGGATCCTTCATCGAGAACTCGATATTTCGGACTCCACGTGGTTTACGACGTTTAGCAGAGCCACAGATCCATCCTCGCCGAGCAAACGGGTAGTGTCGTCCTGGGCTTTCTGCCAATGGGGGAGAACTCTCAGGAGGAGGGCCTCTCCCTCGTCACTGGCTTGGATTGTGTGCATTTTCCCTAGCGTCGGCACGGAAATTTCGATCCAACCAGCTTTGCGCATTCGCTCCAGATTTCGGCTCAAAGTCGATTTCTCGATATTGAGAATCCGACTCAGCTCACTAGGCGACAAGGTACCCTGATTGACAATGCCGACGAGCATAATGACTTGACCCGCCGTAATGCCAAAGGGACGGAAAGCGTCATCGTAGATGGATGTCACCAAGCGGTTCAGTTGGCGTACGCGCAGAGCGAGGCAGTCGTTGGTTATCGACGACGCGATTTCCCGAATTTTCGATGTAGACGCTTTACTCACTATTGGTTGTATGTGCAACTTCAAAGAGAAAGGTCAATCTCTTTTTCCGGAGCTGACTTCACCCACGACGCAAGGGCGTTTAACTCGCCCTCCGTCTCCCACGTTTTCTTGAGAAACTCAGCGGGCTGAATGTTGTAACGTTCCAGAAACAATCTGTCGTTGCTGCACGCATACATAATATCAGGATTGAGCGAGCCATCTAGCTTTGTCTTCGCCTTCGCGGCGATTCGAGGAAGATAAGCGATGCCATTGTGGCTGTCATTTGGATCCGGATATGAAGCGATTCTCGCGTCTCTACTTCCCGACCTAGAATCTTGGACCTCCTGAAAGTAGCGACGGCGAAGGCCGTGGACTTGGGCGAACGCCTCGAAGTCCGGTTCCCCATAGGAAACGAAATCCTCGACGAAATCGAATACTTCTTGCGGGCTTACTCCGATGGAATCGATGAACACAGTCTCTTCCTTGTCGAAGTAGTTCGCGGGATCGCGGCTCTCTTTCTCGTAAAGATCGACCGCTTTGGTCCAAATGTTCTTAAGCTGATTGTGGTCGTTCTTCATGTCTACGCGTTGATCATTGAAAGAAGTTCGGGATCATTCTTTATTTCTTCGATCGTGAAACGGGGCGTGATATACTTCGGGCAATTCCAATCGAATCCCTGTATCTCGAATGTAAATACGCGTTCGATCTTGGCAGCGTGTTCATCTTCTTCAAATTCGGCCACGAGATCCGGCGCATCTTCGGCGAACTGCACCGTCGTGTGAGCCCAAATCTTGAGGCGCTGTTTCGTCGGATAATCGATCAGAAACAGGCACGCCTTTTCGTTGTCTAGCACATTCCCCGCAGAGATGTATTGCCGATTGCCTGTATAGTCCGCGAAGCGAATAGTCGTCTCGTCCACGACCTTCAGGAAGCCCGCTGGGCCCCCTCGATGCTGCAGATAAGGCCAGCCGCTTTCGCCAATGGTGGACAGATAGAAACTATTGCGCGTTTGAAGGAAGGAGACTTCCTTAGGGCCGAGCAGATAACGGTCGCCGGAATTCTCCATTCGCTCATAGCCCGAGCGCGATTTGTACCGTGTTTGTAGGTCTTTAACAGTCGAGGTGAACGCGTATTGTGTGAAGTTCTTAGGCATGGTGGGATTGGTTTCGGTTAATATTGAGGGGAAGCGATAAATGATCGTGGACTAACGCAGCTCTCTTTCCTGTTCCGTAATGGGAAGGTCGTTGATGCTCGCTTCGCGTTGACGCATTAGCCCGTTGGGCGCGAATTCCCACTGTTCGTTGCCGTAGGAGCGGAACCACTGGCCTTTTTCGTCGCGCCATTCATAGAAGAATTTCACGGAGATCCGATTGTCGGAGTAGCTCCAAAGCGTCTTCTTAAGTCGGTACTGCTGCTCCTTGACCCACTTGCGTTCAAGAAAAGCCCGGACTTCTTCACGGCCCTTTAGAAATTCGGAACGGTTCCTCCAAACGGTGTCAGGCGTGTAGGCCAGGGACACTTTCTCGGGATCGCGCGAGTTCCAAGCATCCTCGGCGGCTTGGACCTTTGCCGCCGCCGTTTCACGAGTGAAGGGCGGCAGCGGTGGTCGCATCTGTTCTGATTGCGTATTGGTCATCTTAGTAGTTAGGATCTAATCCGACAATTATCGTCATTTACTTCTGGATACATACCAGATCTGACTATGCCGCTTGACCGTCCAGGGTCCCAAAAGATTTTGCATTCGGGCATGGAATCGAAACTGAGATCAGAACGATGAGCGGTATCGCATAGGCGAAGTGGCGGGCCAGTGTGATAAGCGGCACGAGCTTCCCCATGTCCAAACCCGCAATCCCCGCCCCGAGAAGCGGCAGCATGAAGAGCCAGACTCCCATGACTGTTTGAACGGTGACGAACGAAAGCGCCCGGAACCACTTTGGTCCGAAAAGAGACGGAGCTAGCGCGGAGTAGATGATGGCGATTGCGACGCCATTGCCATAGTGAGCGGCGAGTCCGCCAATGAGACCCACTCCCAGCTTCGCGCCGAGTAGATTCGGAATGTCCCACCAGTTTCCAGTGAGCGCGAAGCCTGTGATGTCGAAGAAAACGGTACCGGCGAGGCCGGCGTATATTGCATTGATCCAGTTGATTTTCATTTGTTTTGTTGTGTTTAGGTTCTTGATTATTGGTTGTATTGTAAAAGTGGGTATGGCTGATCTATCTTGATTGTTCGTGGACAATTTCTTCGACCTCTGGGAAATCCAGTTTCGTATTGGCCACGTTATTAATAAGGTTCGCGAAATAGGATTGCGCAATGATAGCGACAATCTCGACGACCAGGCTGTCCTTGCATTCATACTGATGCGCTTCCTCAAATTCGTCTTCGCTCAAGATGCCACGCTTCCGCACTACGTTTCGGGCGAAGTTCAACAGCGCGGCGTCCCGAGCGCTCGCTGAGGTCGCTCGACGGCTAAGACGAATTTCCTCATTGGATACATTGAGGGAAACCGCTTTTTGAGTATGCGCCGCAACATCATACTCGCTGCTGTTCATCTCGCTTACGAGCAAAGCGATTTTTTCGCGAGTCGAGGCTGGAAGACAGCTATTCTCCAATGTTTGCTCAAAAGACAGGTAGGCCTCGAGCACTTCCGGTGCGTTCGCGACTATCTGGTTAAAATTCGAGAAACGCTCGCCTCCCAACCCGCGTTGATCGAGTTCACTTCGAAACGATGCAGTCAAAGTACTGAAATCGACGGACTCGATTCGCTGTCTTTCATTTCTCATGCCACGGCTTTACCATTTGCCGTGCCAACTTCGTCGCCAGATTCACAACTGATTGAACTTCAATCGATAGAAAATTTCGCAATCCAAAATTTAAATAGCGATATATCGTGCTACCCATTATTTTGTGTTGTTAATCCTGATATTTCGTGCTTATGAAGACGGATGAGCAGCCCACTGGAGATCGATTACTCGCAGATTGCTTCGCTGCTTCTCAAGCTCCCCCAAGAGCACAGCTGCCGCCGTCTCGTGTCTCTGGTGACGCAATTGATCTCCGAATGGGAAGACGTCGCCCTCGTTAGGATCTGGCAGACTCGGCCCGGCGATATTTGCGACCGCTGCCATATGCGCGACCAGTGCCCCACTCAAGTCGACTGCATGCACCTAGTCGCTAGTCGCGGTCACTCGATCGCAGATCCGAACGCAAACTGGAACAGGCTCGACGGACGATTCTCCCGCTTCCCGATCGGCGTACGAAAAGTCGGGCACGTCGCCCAAACGAGCGAGTCGGTCACCGTAAATATCAGGGAAGACAAAACCTGGGTCGCCAATAGCGATTGGGCTAAGGACGAAAAGATAAAAGCCATCAATGCGCAGCCGCTTACGTTTCACGGCAAAATGCTAGGCGTATTGGGAATTTTCCTACGCAAGGAAATCGATCCGGAAACGGCGAATATGCAGCGAATAATCGCAGACCATGTAGCGATGGCTATATCCAACGCGGAAGCATTTGAAGAGATCCAATTGCTCAAAAAACAGGTTGAGCTGGAGAACGAGTATTTGCGCACCGAGCTCGAGGAAACACAGAGTTATGGCGATATTGTTGGCCGGAGCGAATGCGTGAAGCATGTCGTATCCAAAATCGACCTTGTCGCTCCGACGGGAGCCAACGTTCTCATCCTTGGCGAGTCCGGCACGGGAAAAGAATTGATCGCCCGTGAAATCCATCGCCGGAGCGACCGGAAGGGCAAGCCGCTGATCCGAGTCAACTGCGCCGGTATTCCTGCAACTCTTTTCGAAAGCGAACTGTTCGGCCATGTAAAAGGAGCGTTCACTGGAGCGCTGCAAGATCGCCCTGGACGATTCGAGGCGGCAGCCGGGGGGACTCTATTCCTCGACGAAATCGGCGAGATTCCGATCGACCTGCAATCGAAGCTACTACGCGTTTTGCAAGAAGGGCAATACGAACGCGTGGGCGAAGACACAACGCGCAGCGTGGACGCTCGAATCGTGGCCGCCACAAACCGAACCCTTGAAAAGGAAGTCGAGGCAGGGCGATTCCGCGAAGACCTATTCTATCGCCTCAACGTTTTCCCCATAGAAGCGCCGCCGCTGCGAAAGCGTCTGGAAGATGTGCCTCTGCTTGTGGCACACTTCATCAAGCTCATTTCAAAGAAGCTAAACCTCAGCGAATCTCGCGTAAGCAATTCGCAAATACAGAAGCTTAAGACCTATCATTGGCCCGGCAATATCCGCGAACTCCAAAACGTGATCGAACGAGCGATGATAACCAGCCGCGGACAACCGTTGCGTTTCGATTTCCCGGAAAACAGAGGCAACATCCCCGCATCACAGCGATCGCCCGATTCGCCAATCGAAACACCCTCCATCCTCAGCGAGCCAGAGCTGGTCGCGTTCAACAAAGCGAACATCATCCGCGCCCTGGAAGCCTGCGACGGCAAAGTCTATGGCAAGGACGGAGCCGCCGCCCTCCTAGAGCTGAAGCCCAACACACTCGCCTCCCGCATGAAAAAACTCGGCATCGTCCTCCGCGTGAAGACGGACCTCATTTGAAACGAGAACCAAGCACGCTTTTTATAGTAAAGCGCTTATTGAATAGATCTGATCGCTGAGTAGGATATGGTCTCACCTCATTCCCCCCAAATGAAAGCGCTCCACATTAGAATTCTGGCAATCGCCCTCGCACTTCCGCTGGCGGTAGTTGCCGCAAATCCCGACTTCAACGGCCGTTGGCGTCTCGACGCCGCGCACAGTGCCGCACTCGACGGCTGGACTGCGATGGATCTTTCTATCGAAGTGATCGGCGCCAAGGTGGCGATCGGGCACGACATGCGCTGGCGGTCCTCTCGCGTGACGGAAACGAATGTCGTGAACACCAACAAGCCGGTCGAGATCCCGAACTACTTTCGTATCGACCAGCGCCACATGGCCGTCTACGCGCCAAAGAAGAGCGTAACACCGGTGACCGCCGAATGGCTCGACGAGGACCGAGCGTTGAGAGTCGAAGCCATCGTTCCAGTCGAGGTTTCGCAAGGCGACGCGGTCATTCGGATCTACAGCGAGTACCGGCTGGCCGAAGGCGGCGAAACGGTCACGCTTATCGAGCTGCACTCCACTCGGAATCGGCCGCTCATCTACGTCTTCCGCAAGCTCTCATCCGACGACACTTCTAGACCCTGATTGACATGACCCGCGCGTTTCAACTTTCCGCAATCTGGCTTTTCACAGCCGGAGCCCTTCTAGCCTCAGCCACCGCGACCCCAGCGAAGCAAGCTTGGGTCATGCGTTTCGATCTCGATTGGGAAGTGGCCAGCGGCCTTCCTGAAAAAGCGATGCTGGTCAGCCTCCAAGGCCTCGCCAATCGCGACGAGGCTCGCCTATACATCATCCACCCACCGGAATTCCAGTGGGAGATCACCGAGCCGCTCTACGATTTCTACAAGCGAAAGCACGACATTTCCTTTACTGAGATTGCGACTGCCGACGAGGCGTTGGGGCAATTCAAATCCGCCGCCAAGGGCTACGTCGTCTGGGACAGGACGATCGGCGCTTCCTTGAACGTCGCCTTCACAATCGCGGGTCTTGAAGACGCCGTGGTCGTCAGCAAAGACCTCATCCCACTAGCGGAAAGCCATGGCCTGAAGAAAATCGACGATCTGCGCGGGCGCTACACCGGCCATACCGACGCGGAAATCTACGGCGACGCGATCAAGCGCTACTGGTCGCGATGCAACCGCGACAAGATTATGCTGATGGGCGGACATCGCGGCCGGGTCATGATGCCGGGCATGGCAGATTGGGGCGTGCGCGAGAAGATGTTTTTCCACGACCTGTCCGCGGATCCAAACGAGGCCGACGAGCTCGCGCTCAACCGCAGCCTCCTCGAAGACCTTAATCTCGGATCGATCGTCTTCGGCTGGCATCCCTACGGCAAGGACACAGAGGAACAGTCAACGATGCTTCTGTCGATGTATGGTCTCAAAATGGAAGGGCTCCACAACCTTCCGAACTTGAGCTACAACTGCCAATTCGAATTCACGCCCGGATTTAAATTCAACAATAATCATCACGTGGCACTCGATGCGAAACTCGTCGCCGAGGAAAAAGTATATATGACCTTCGTCCAATCCGACAGCATCGGTATTGGCGTTTGGACCAAGCCCGGCCGCGGCAAGCTCCCCTTCGCTTGGCAGGTCACGATGAACTGGACGGATTTCTCGCCCGCCGCCCTGGAATATTTTCACGAATCCGCCACGCCCAACGACTACTTTATCGGCGGCTTGTCCGGACCCGGATATATGTATCCCAATAACATTCCGAAGGATCGATTCCCTGTGCTAATGGGCGAAGCGAAAGGGATGATGAAAATCCTCGACCAGCACGTGATGGAGATCATGGACAATTCCGTGGCCGACGGAAACGTGGGCAATGCCGACCTTTTCAAAGAAACCGTGGACGCCTACTACGAAGCCTTTCCGAACGTCCTCGGATTTATCAACGGCTACGGCCCAGCGCGCACCCGCGATCTTCGCGACTCCCGCCCGATGCTTTCGTACGATTACTACATCGACCCGAAGCGTCCACGAGATCAGGTGCGGGACGATTTGAACGAGCTGATCGCGCTCAATAGCAAACGCCCGTACTTTCTTCTCGTCCACGTGCGTGAGTCCAACGATGTAAACAGCCTCGTAGAAATCGTCGACAATCTCGAAGGCCCCATCGAAGTGGTCGCCCTAGACGAGTTCCTAAAACTCGCCGCGAGCAAGAAAACCTACAAGACCCGCTTCCGCCAGCCCGGCGACCCCGAGCACTTCAAGGGGTATTGATACCACGCCGCGTCCGCGACGTAGCTACGCCGGGAATCCGGCGTGGAAGCGGACCGCCTGGCAGTCGGTCCCGACCTTAGAAATTTGTAGGAGCCTGCTTGCAGGCGATTCCCTTCGCGACGCTACGGGGAAGTCGTTACCCTACCATCGAAACCGGAACGAATAGAAATCCGCGTCGCTCATGATGACGCGCATCCGAATCGGCTTTCCTGAAAGCTTCGACACGTCGGAACCATTTTCCCACGAAACGATTCGCTCGATTTCATTTCCGAATATCGAGTTGCAGCTTTCCAAACCGTATCCAGATATTGGGCTTCCATCGAGATTCTGTAGCTCGAAGCGCAATTCCCCAGCCGCAGAACTCTCGTAGTTGATCTCCAACTCCCGACCTTCGAACTGAAACGGCTTGGTAACTAGCTCACCGTGCGCGTAAGGCGCGTGCAGCGAAACGAAGCCATCCAAGCGCAAAGAGTACCGAGCGAGATGGGCAGTCGGCTGGGCATAATGCGACATCCGGTAGAGATACATCTCCCTGCCGTCGCCTTCCGCCAAACCGAGAGCTGGAGTGTTGTCGCGAGCGACCCAATCCAACTGTGTTTCCCCCGGGCGAATGAAGGCTTCCATAAACGTTCTGTCGTAGCGATTGTCGCCGCGCGTGCTCATGAAAATCGAGTCGCTGGAGGCGATCGCGTATTTTGGATTGTCGACCAACGATTCTGCAACACTACCCTCGAAGGCCGCCTTTTTAGGGAAGAAGCGTTTGGCCAAACCGACATAGATATGGGGCGCTCTAAAATAAGGATGCGTGCCATTCGTATAAAGATGCTCCATTGGCGTGCCGCCAAAGTCCATCGCGACTGGATCCGTCCAGTTCAGAAAGTCGTCCGAAGTCGTGCGGCTGATCGTGCGGATGCCGTTGTAGCCTTCCCCCGTCCAGGTGCGAAAGTAGCACACGTACTGCTCCTCGCTGGCCGACCAGAAGGCGACGTTATGCGAATCGAATTGGCCTTGAGTGAAAATTAGTTCTGGCCCCCAGCGATTCCAATGTATTCCATCCTCCGATACGAAGGCAGCCAAGCCGTTGCCCTCTACCCCAGTGATCGCCTTGAAGCGTCGTTCGCTCGGTACGCCTGGCCGCGTATCTAGAAGCGGACTGAAACTCCGTGAGTACTTGTCGTCGAGCGCCAGAACAACGTTGTTCTCCTTAGAGCCGTTGATCTCGTAGACCCCGAGATTCGGTTTCGTCCAGTGGATGCCGTCTCCAGACTCTGCATAGCACGTAACCGCAACCGTGCCTTCTTCCACATTAGGCAATCCACGGTAGTACATGCGGTAAAGGTCGTCGTCCTTAATGATGGTTGGGTAAGCGGAGAAGCGGCCCTCCCAAGGATTGTCGAACGCGAACGCAGGCTCCTCCCTTTTCGGATGGTGCAGTCGCAAAGAAAGCCCGTCAAGCGACTCGATAATGAACTCGTCCACGAAGAGTTCTCGTCGGTCTTTTAGATCCGGAATGGACGTTTCTTCAGCGTTAAGAAAATGCGCAACGGTTAATGCTGTTACGAAAACGAAGAGGCGGGTGAGAGGGGCACTCATTTAGACGCAAGTTATGCCTCCAGTGGCGAGTTTCCTCAATCCTTTCTTTGGTTTACCATACAGTCGAAATTGGATCTGAAAGCCATCAGGATTGCGATCCAGCTACGTTTCAAACGATTGTTTGAATCCGTCTTTGAACCCTTTTCGTATTAGTTAGTAAAGCAGAGAGGATCGTAAATCGGTCCGAAAACAGGGAGGAACAAAAAATGAAATATTGCAAATTATGGAAACAAAGATTGGCAAGAAATCTGATCGTTTGTCTAGCGACTGCCATGGTCGCCTCGCCAGTCGCCTTGTCGGCATCGCCGGAGAAAATTGAACCGCTAGAGCAGAATCTCATCATCAACATTGACGATTTGCGCGGCCTCATAAGCCTAGATGCGGAGTGGGTGCGAAAGGACCTGCTCGAGAATGCCTTCTACGAAGCAGCGCGTCGCCAAAAGTTCGTTGGCTTCGAGCTACACTATAACGATAACGGGCCGAAGAATCCCAGAGATTATCTTGAATTCAAAGTAATTCACTGGGGCCGCAGCGTCGGCAATATGTATGAGATTTCTGTCTCGGCAAAATACTACGACGCCGATGGCAATGGGATTAACCTTGGCGTGTTTCGAGGGTATCGATCGGGTATCGACGTGCTTATGCGACGCGACATCGCCGACCATTTTGAGGAAACGGCAGAGGACGCTTTTCGCCAAGCGATACGAAAGCTAAAAGCGCTGTCCTAAAATACCAATGACAGCGATCCCGGTGACTCGTTAGAATGATCCTACACGCCTCGGGCAACAGTGCTCGAGGCGTTTTTCTGGACTTTCCTCAAACCAGATCGCACGCGTCGGCGGGCATCCAGTGGGCGCCTTTGCCGTCCCACTTCACGTTGCAACCGATCGGATTGGTCTCGGGGACGCTGACAGGCTGGCCGCTGGTCGCTTCTTCGAGGGCGCGTTCCAGGTCGTTGACGGTCATCGCGCTCCCGTCTCGCGGCGTGTCGATGCCTCGGCCGGTGTAGATAAGCTTACGCTCCTGATCGAAAACGTAGAAATGAGGCGTGCGCAAAGCTCCGTAGGCACGGGCGATTTCTTGCGATTCATCGTGCAGATAGATCCAAGGGAATCCATGCTCCTCCATCCGCGACACCATATGAGGGAAATCGTCTTCGGCGTAAGTGTTCTTGCTGTTCGAATTGATCCCGACGAAGGACACGCCTCGGTCCGCGAATCGCTCGGCCGTCTGGCGAGTGATTTCATCAGATCCGGTTACAAACGGGCAGTGGTTGCATGTGAAAAAGACGACGAGAAACTTCGAGCTCGCGAAATCGCTCAAACCGTAGCTTTTGCCGTCAGTTGCAGGGAGATTAAAATCCGGGGCGCTCGCCCCAACAGAAAGAGTAAATGACATAATTGAAATAGGTAGGGCCTGACTGCCAGGCAGGCCGCAATGATTGAGTCTCGCTAAGGCAATGCGGACCGCCTGGCAGTCGGTCCCTACCAATAAATGAATTTATTGAACAGCCTTACAGAACTCAGACGCTGACCGCGACGATCGCGGATGACAATTTGAAAATGGCTCGCCCTCGTAAATGGAGCTGAAAACTCCCCAGCTACCAGTAGCGACTCAAGCTAAGCTGAAAATAGCTGTCCCGCCGCAAACTGTAGAACGCATCCCGGGTGGCGACGTTCGTGAGCTTTTGAAGCTCGACTTCGATTTTGTAGTTCCGTCCGATGCGTCGCTCGAATTCGATTCGGGCGAAAACGCTGTCGTTATCCAGATCAACAAAGGCGCCCGCCACGACGTTTGTATCCACATCGTCATTCCACGAGAGCCGCGTTCCTACAAAAAGATCTTTGTTGAACGGCGTAGGAGCATTCACCCCGCGTGAATCGAAATGTCCTTCCGCCAAGAGACCCGCGTCGATAGCCGATCCACCAATGCCATACAACGTGTATTCGAATCCCCCAACCATCGCGCTGTAGTCATCTGAAGTTGTCTCGCGAGCCAATGCCTCCAGCTTCCACAACCAGCTATCTTTCGTGTATTGCAAATCCAAGCCCACTTGATCCATCTGCTCGTAATAGGGTCTCAACACAATGTCACCCTCTTCATCCATTCCCAGCGTCATTAGCGGATCGCGACTAGTCCCTCGAAAGTAATGCAGGCCGATATCGAAATCTCCGATAATGTTAAACCAGCGTAACGCTCCATCGACATGCCCTTCCTCTGCCGCCGACTCGTAAATCGCACTATCCGTATCCACCCACGGACTGCTGCGAAGGCGGCCTTCTGAGCCGGGAAACGTCCGCTCCCGAAATCCGGGAAGCACGAACGCGCTGAAGTCGCCAAACGGAGTCACGCGCACCACTTGGATCATGGGTTGCCCGAGCTTGTCCTCCCCATCCGGGCTCGCCACGAGATCAGTTTGATTGATCGTATCCACGAGGTGCTGCGACTCCGCGACTCCCCAAAAAACTTTCGACACTCCGAATCGGATCTCCCAATCCCCATTCACCATCAAATAAGACAGTTCTCGGATATCGATGATGTTCCTTTCATCGTCATGCGTATCCACTCGAAAATACGGAGTAAACTCGATCGCCCGGTCGCCGTCCTTCCAGCCTGTATAGAATTCAGGCTCGAATATCATCGCTGCGCTCGCGCCGCTCTTCTGTTCGCTAAACAAAGGCGAACGTTCGAAGACCCGTGTCTCGGCGGTCACATAGCCCGACCATTCTCCACCCCTCAGGATAGCTGGGGCCACTAACAGCAGCCCCAGCATCCACACTTGTTTTGCCCTGAAATTCATTGTTTCCGTCTTCCTTGCTGATGCGATTGTTCAGATCGCGACCAGACTCCTAACGAGCATTCTGCAAGCTGCGTTGATCGAAATCGCGCTCGGTGAAATTGTTGCCGAAGCGATACTCCTTCCAAAGCAATTCAGTCGCTTTGCCTGTCTGGTGATTCACCATCTTGAGACTATCCGCACGCCAGAACTTATCGAGATACTGTTGGTAGCCAGAGAAAGCCAAAGTCTTCAAGAGAGCCGCTTTTCTGTCATAGAAATCGATCCGAATTACACGATAATGCTCCTTATCTACCCAGCCGACTTGACGGGTGTATCCTGATTTTGGATCTACTGGATAGCGTTCGATCTTGAAGCATTTCAATCCCTCCAATTCGGCGTCTCCGATGTACTTGTAGGTGTACTTCTCGACTTCCTGCGAGGTGAGGTCCTCATAGGCGAATTCGCTTCCGACAAACGGGCCGGACTTATTGCTGGACGCGATGCGTTTAACGCGTTTCAGCGCTGGCAGGAAAAGCCACTGATCATCCTGTCCCTCCTTGTGCGTGAAAGACAGAAACGCTGTGCCTTTAACATCGCGCGGCTCGTCGAAAGTGATCAACGTTTTGTCGCCATCCCCTACGCCTTCGAGCGTGCGAAGCTCCATCCGGCGTGTACTGGATTCTCCATGACGATTCGTCAGAATCATTTCCATATCCACGATCGTATCAGCGAATCCGATATCGCGCTTGTCCGACTCGACCGCTATGCGCAGTCCCTTATCTTCCGGCGTTTCCTCTGCGAAGCCCGGCATTGCTGCCAGCAACGCAGCGAACTTGAAGGCCAGCAATTTGCTTGTGTGATTTTTCATAAGTATAGTTTTTTTAATTTTATGTTGCTCTAATTGTCCCGACTACATTCCAGCTTCTACGCGAGAGCGGGCTTCTCTTCGACTGAGGTCGTTAATACCCTGCTCCTCTTTTTCTTGCCATCGAGAATCATCAGAAACGCTGGGAGCAGGACGAAGTCCGCCACCAAAGCGAATACGATTACGATCGCGGTCAACTGGCCCATCCAGCTATTCATTCGGAAAGAGGAAGTCCCCAGTATTCCAAATCCAACCACCAGAATAATCGTCGTCACCACCAAGGCCTTGCCGACAGTCTGGAAAGCGTATCGAACCGCTTCTTCTCCGTTCAATCCTTTCTCTCGACGACCACGCAGGTACTTGCTCAGAAAGTGCACCGTGTCGTCGACAACAATGCCGAGCGTCATCCCTGAGACCATCGCCAGCGACAATCCCATCTCCCCGTATAGAAGACTCCAAGCACCGAAGCCTAGCACCGGCGGAACTATATTCGGCACCAAACTGACCAGTCCGTAACGGACGCTTTTTAGAGCGATTGCCAGCAGTATCGAGATTGCAAGTACCGCTAGAAAAGTGCCGCCGAGCATGCTCTTTATATTCCTCTCGGAAATATGGGCGAACATCACGGTCGGGCTCGCCGCCTTCACGTGCATGTATTGGGGCGCATTCTCCTCAAGCCAATTCTCTCCGTCCTCGATCAATGCGCGAAGCTCTTTGGTAGCCACATCGCGAGTCGTCACCGTGAAACGAGTGGCCGACTTATCGACGTTTATCTGATTGTTGAGATCCAAACCATACGGCAGCGAGAATTCGTAGAGCAGCAGGTACTGGGCCGCCAGTTCGCGACTGTCCGGTATCCGGTGATAGGATTCATCGTCCTCGTGCATGTTCTTGTTCAAGCGTTTCATCACATCCGCTATCGAATTCACCTGCTTCACATTTTCGCGCGCCCGGTACCAGTTTGTGAATCGCTCGAGAGTAGCCAGGTACTCAGGCTCGCTGATGCCTCCGCTCTCTTTTGCAGGAATGGAAAACTCGAAGTTGTTCATTCCGGTAAGATTCTCCTCGGCATAGTCCGAATCCTGACGGAACTCCATGCTTGTATCGAAATACTTGACCCACTGGTCGTTGAGATCGATACGCGGAATCATGACGCCCAAGAATGCAACAACGACAATCGACCCCGTGAGAAACTGACCTTTACGCCGGGCCAGCAGATCGGAGAACCGATCGAAGATCGTCGTCGTAGAATCCGCTCGAACCTTCGCTTTGAACGGGAGCATTGAAATCACTGCAGGAAGGAAAAAGACGGAGATCGCCCAGGCAATGATCACCCCTGTTGCAACCACATTGCCCAAATAGCGGAAGGGCGGCGCATCGCTGAAGTTCATGCTCAGAAATCCTATCGCCGTCGTCACGCTCGTGAGCAGCACAGGAGTGAAGTTCACTCGTATGCTCTCGATGATCGCGGACCGCTTGTCCCGTCCCGCTCTTAGCTCATGGAAAAACGTTATCAATATGTGAATACTGTCAGCGACCGCCAGCGTCATGATCATCGTCGGAGCACTCGCGAGCGGCGGGCTCAAATTGTATCCATACCACCCCATCATGCCCATCGACGCCATGATCGTGAGAAAGATCACCGCTCCCGCCGCAATGGTCCCGAAAACAGATCGGAGCAACACCGCCATGATTATGAATATGGCCAAGAACATGTACATCATGACAGAGCTCATGTCCTTCTGCGAGGATTCGGCAAACGCGTTGTTC
>JAJFLS010000559.1 GCA_021772595.1 Opitutales bacterium | reverse complement strand
GTGCCGGGTCGCCGGCCCGTACCCACCATTCGCCCACCCTCAAATATATAAGTACTCTTGACCATCCCGGACCGCCTGGATGTCGGTCCCTACCTCTAAAACTCTCGCAGCGTTCCGCCAAAGCGGCGGGTTAGCCGCTCCAGTCCGCTCCGATCCTTGTCCTTCAACTCGAATCCGATCGCGTGGATTCGCGTCCGAGTCCCCAGCCGCCGCAAATCCTTCTCGATCGCGCCAATCAGAATCTCGTACGGAATCTCCGGATATTTGTACGATCCCCCGGAACGCACTCGCTTATTCAGCACGCCATCGGTAACCAGGAAAATCAAGTCCGGCTCCATTTCCACCGCTAGCTTCAGACCCGCCTCGTGGCCAAGCAATTGCTCGTCGTCCACTTTCGGGTTGCCCCGCAACTCGCCGCGCACCCAATTCGTCGCCGCCTCCCGATTCTTCTGAATCGCCGGAGCCAGGTAAGGCGCGAACCGTCGCGCGCCCTGACTGAATTGCGTGATCCCGAAAAGCGTTCCGCTATCGAGACTCTCTATTAGAGAAACCACTTCCTCATGTATCGCATCGATTGATACTCCCTGGTTCTTCGCCTTCCGAACGACCGAAGCCGAGGTGTTCACCACAATCACAATTCTTCGCCCCGTATCCTGAACGCCGAAAAACGCCGCGGCCGATGAGCTTCCCGTTCCACGAGCGCCGGAGTTCATCAGCCCCGACTGCTCGAGCATCGCGCTCGCATCCTCCATCAACTCCAGATCTTCCCCGGAAAAATCGAACGACTCGACCGGCAATTCCGGAAGCGGCGGCAACTCGCTGGGCATCGCGGACTGAACCGACAGACGCTGAATCGGATTCAATCGCTTCATCCGCTTCATGAAACGCTCTCGCTGTTTCAATTCCTGAAAGTCGTCCTTCTTCTCGTACGCGCTCGCCTTTCCCTCGAAGACTGGCGGTTCGGTCTCAGGCGTATCCAAAACAATGATAAACACCGTCACCGCGAGAAACGCGCACTGCACGATCAACGCGATGAGCAACGTTCCCTTATTCACACGCGGTTTTCCGCGACGAACTCGACTATGATGAGACCGGCGAGACATATCGACCGCAATTTCCGCGAATCAGATTCCTGGAAAACCCTACAGGCCCTTCCGCCCGAACGTCAACTCAGCAAACGACCCGCCAGCAGATACGCCTCATTCCAGACTTTCGTCCGAGGAAGCTTCGTCGCTCGCTCCCTGTCTGCTACCGAAAACATAACCCAAGATGGCAGTGAGCACGGGGAGCAGCAGATTCAGCAACGCCAGCTGATTGAAATCCGCCCAATGCTCGCGATAGCTGTCGCGCTCCTCTTTCAGAGCGACCTGCAAATCCGTCAACGACTGGGCCAACTTGCTCACTTCTTCAGCAGTTGCGCCCTCGGATTCCATGAGCGTCCTGAGCGATTCCACATCCACGCTATCGTATTTCTGCTCGTAAAATACCAGCAGGATCATCGACAAAACGAGAAAGCCGCCGATAAAAGAAAGAACGATCTTCGCCAGGTTGACGCCGGCCTTGTCCTTCTCGTCCATCGGTGATCCGGGCGGAGCCGATGAAAGCTTCCTTACGCCGGAGCCATCGCCAGTGCCCTCCTCGCTCAATTCGGCCTGAAAGTTCTCTTCGAAACTCGCGTCTAACGACGCCTCTTCCGGCTCGGGTTTCCCTGCATTTTCAGAATCGGACATCAAGAGTGGGGATTGAGGTTACCGTCTCGAAAGACGCTTGTGAAAACTACTTTTTCATCCTGGCCTTGCCGCGAACGCTTTCAAGAGAGGGCATGACAAGGCGTTGAATATTCGAGCCTTTCTGGTCCGAGGACACGATCAGACGTCCTTGCTTAACCTCCTCCAAAGCCCAGTCATAAAGGGCGAGCGCGTCTCGGGTAATTTCCGAGGAGCTCTTTTTGCCAGAGGCTTTCTTGAGCCCTTGAATGAAGTCTTTGTCTATCGATGTGCGAATTTCCATAAGAAGCTATTGGTTCAAAATCAAGGGGCGAAACTTAAGCAGCCGCACGCTCGGACGCAAGTAAATTTTCCAGTTATTCTCCAAATTTTATGGAAGATTTCCGGCGTTTTCCCGGCAATCGTCATTCCCTCATCGCCTCCGCCGCCAAACGACCCAGCAGCCGAGTAGACGAGTGGAGGATTTTCTGAGCGGGGACCTCCACCAAGCTGGGGGCGATCGCGTATTCGTCGGCAATCATGAGATTGATCGAGAGCAACTTCTTCTCTCCCCGATAAGCTTCCACGCGTACCGGCACTTCTCCCCGCTCCAAAGCGTCGCTCAGCCCGGAGACCTTCAATCCTCCATTGCCGAAAAGCCACGACTCCGCCAGGGACCCCCACTTGACCTTGTAGTCGCGGGTGAAATACATGTCGTACCGCAAGTTTCCTTCTCCTCGATAGCGTCGCAGGCGCGTGCGAAATCCCCTCAATGCAAAGGGGCCCGACTCTTCCGGCTCCGCCATATCCATCGGCGCCCCCGTCAACGCGAGAGCACGGAACGCCATTCCCATCAAGATCATGTCATATCCGCTGAACCGATACGCGTCCGCATCGTCCCCATAAACGATGAAATCCTCTTTGTCGTGGCGAAAGAGCGCGGAGGACACTCCCGGCGGAGCATTATTCGCGAACACATCGCTAGCGTCGAGCGACGGGATGCTCAACCGATTCTCCGTCGCGAGAACGCTGATCTGCTTGCGTTCGAGAGCCTTTCCCGAGCGTGGCGAATATCGAGTAACCACATAGCGCAGCGCTCCTTCAAAATAGCCATCCGATTCCTGCGTCTCGTAATCGCCCGCCAATGATGAGGTACCAAGAGCCGCTCCCAACACGAGCGAAAGCAATCTGCTGCACAAACTATTCTGCACATTCCAATTCAAAAAGATCCCATCCAGTGATTGCAACCCGACATATGCCTTCGAAGACACCCGTCCAGAATTGCAACCACTATAAGATGCATATTATTACCGTAAGCTTGCGTCGATTTTCTGTGGACTCGACTTTTTCGAATAGGTGAGAAACCTGCTTTACAAATCTCCGTGTTTTTACATAATTTCTCACTGAAGCAGAATCCCCAACCCCCCTGTACAATATGACTACTGCAAGACTTAGATTCCTCGGAACGCTAATGATCGTTTTCGGATGCCTCTCCTCGGCATTCGGCCAAATCGTCGTCTTTGAATCGCGATACGTGCCAGCTGAAAACAAGCAAGAATTTATCGATCGAGAAACCACCTACTGGAGCGAAGTCGCAAGGCAGGCGATCAAGGAACTTAAGTTGGTGAGATGGGAGCTTTGGCAACGCGTGAGCGGACTGAACATCGACGAGGGCGCGAACTTTTTCATCGCAACCTCATACAAGCGAACTAGAGACATCGATCGCTCCCCGGAAATCTGGAACTATCGCAGAGTATTCCCCAATATGGACGAAGCGGATATCGAAATCGAGAGCCTGAGCACGCGCACCGACGAAGTGTATTTGTTCCCCCAAGTGGAAATCCGAAAATCGCAACCCAACTTCCTCCGAGTGAATTTCGCGCAGGCCTCCGACATAGGCCGCTATATCGAACTGGAATCCAATGTTTGGCATTCCTTTGTCAAAGGGAGAATGGACGCCAATCAAACGAACGTGGTCAGTTGGGACCTATTGACCGTGATGGTGCCCGGAGGCGTAGACCGGTCTTACAACGCGCTCACTATCGACGGTTTTAAAACGCTTAGCGCCGCCCTACAGCCCAGCTACGACAACGCGGAATATCCCAATTTAGAG
>JAJFLS010000558.1 GCA_021772595.1 Opitutales bacterium | reverse complement strand
CAGTTGCAGGAGAGCCCTATGGCTTTTATCGGAATACTTCCACCCAAGCAGGAGGTGACGCGTGGGAGCTTCCCGATGATGGAACGCTTCTGCATAGCTTGAAATTCTTCACCAACACCGACAATCCACTCGTCGAAAGCGGTGACGTTCCATCATTTGTCGCTGCGGCCGGATTGGGAGCAGGCGATCCTGCCGGACCTCCGACTGGACCGTCTTCAGTCGCGTCTAACGAAGATACGCCCGGTACTGCAGAATTCACTTGGCAAGGTGCTAGCGTTCCTGGTGGCGGCTATCGAATCGAACGTCGCCTAGCCGGGGGATCCGATTGGACAATCTTGGGATTTGCCGCCGCCGGAGATACTAGCTTTGACGACGATACGGTTGGTCGTGGGAAGGATTACGAATACCGACTCGTAGCGGTCAACGGTTTTGATTCGGTGGTGAGTAGCACCGTTGCGAATATCAATACGCTGCGTTCGAATTTGATGAACATCGCTACACGCGGTCTTTTGGGATCGGGCGATAACGTTTTAATTCTTGGTTGGGTTCTATCGGGTTCGGGCGATTCGACTATGCTCGTGAGAGCTTTGGGACCTGAGCTTGGGCTTATTTTTGACGCTATTCCTGTTACTGGCATCGCTACTACTCCGGATCCAAACGTAAGATTGGATAAATTCCGGTTTGTGAATGGAGTTTTCGATGGAGTTGATTCGTTGCAGTCTAACGAAAATTGGGGAACTGATGAACAGGCGGAAATCGAGAATTTGATTTCCCTTACACCGGCAAACCCTTTCATGGGAGGCGCGGGATCGCTTGATGCGGCCATGGGTCTAGACTTAGATTCCGGAGTTTTCACGATGGTTGTGGATGACCCGTCAGCTACCGAAGGCCTGGCTCTAGTAGATATTTTCGATGCTTTTCAAGGTTTGCCGAATGATGCGGATATCCGGTTTGATAATCTATCTACACGAGGCTTTGTTGGAACTGGTGGCGATGTACTGATTGGAGGAATCATCGTTGGTGGTGAAGTGGATACGACTCTCTTGATTAGAGGTCTCGGTCCTGCAATCCAGGGAGCTTTCACTGATCCTAATGTTGTTCTAGCCGATCCAACGATCACCTTGACGAGACCAGATAGCTCGCAAAAAGTCACTGACGACTGGGAGGATGAAGCGAATGCGGCCGAGATTGCATTGAAAACTGCAGAAATAGGAGCAGGACCTCTGGCGGCAGGAAGTAAGGATGCTGCGATGCTGGTGACTGTTGCTCCTGGGGCATATACCGTCATCTTATCCGGGGTTAGCAATACTACCGGCGTTGGAATCATTGAGGTTTTTCAAGCAGATTGAAGACGATTAATCGTTTGAAAATCACACCGAATTTTTCAAGAGCCCGATCCATATGAGATCGGGCTTTTTTTGGGCTCATTGAAGGGATCGTTAATTGATCTTAAAGCGGTCTTCTCCAATCAACATTGTGTTAACTTGCGTTCCGTCTAGGAAAAGACTTCATCTTGCGAGCGGTTTCTTGAATATATCTTCCTGATGAAACTTTCCGTAGTGATTCCTGCCTTTAATGAAGTGAATACGCTGTCTCCTTTGGTTGAGGCGGTTCGCGAATGCGGTGTCGCTGATATTCAAATCGTGGTGGTGGATGATGCGTCGACGGATGGCACTGCTGAGCTTTTGCGGGCATCTCTTCATTCAAAAATCGATACGATTTGCTATCACGAAGTGAACCGGGGCAAAGGTGCTGCGCTGAGAACTGGCATAGAAGCAGCGGAAGGATCTCGGATCATTTTCCAAGATGCAGATCTTGAATATAATCCGAAAGAGTTTCCTCGCCTACTGAATGCGATCGAAAGCAGCGGAGCTGATGTGCTCTATGGCTCGCGTTTCCTCGGGAAAGGGGCCTCGGAAGTGAGCCCTCTATGGCACCGTTTTGTGAATGGTATTCTAACAATGGCATCCAATTTTTTCACGAGTTATCGTCTCACGGATATGGAGACGTGTTATAAGCTATTTCCTGCCTGGTTTTTGAAGTCGATCAAACTGGAGGAGGATCAATTCGGTATCGAGCCGGAGTTGACCGCCAAAGCGGCCGCCGCGGGTTTGACCGTCATGGAAGTGCCGATATCCTATGAGCGTCGGACGTTTAACGAGGGAAAGAAAATTCGAGCCAAGGACGGTATTCGAGCCTTGTACGTAATAGCGAAATACGGACTGAGAAATTAGGGTTTCGGACCTATACCCACAACGACATGGCTTTCAGTCGTTGCTCGTAGATACGCCCTATAGCCTCAGGCGAAAAACGTCTTCTTATGTCCGTTGCGGCTGATTTCCCGATTTGATTTCGATAGTCCCCATCGGAAAAGAGCCTCCTCATGTATTCTGCGGCGTGCTCAATGCTGGGCTCCGACCAAATCTGACCTCTCTCATAGGGCCCATGGGCTACTTCAATCCCCACTAGATCGGCTCTTACCGGGCAGCCATTTGAGGCATTTAGAAACTCGCTCGTTGCAGACCAATCGGTGGATATCACCGGTTTCCCCAAGTACATGCTTTCCGCGACGGTCAGCCCAAACCCTTCTGAACGGTGGAGTGACACATAGCTGTCGACCGTCGACATCAGTCCGTAGAGGTTTTCTCGAGACATCGTTTCGTTGATGAGATAGGTATTCTCGATCCCTTGGAGCTGCTCCAGGAGTTCTTTGAAAGGAGCGGGGTTTGTGTCTGCGGAATGCGTTTTTATGACTAGGCCTACGTCGCTTTGCGCCTGCCCACCAAACGCTTCTTTGAATGCCTCTATGACCGCTCTGGGGTTCTTGCGCTCTTGATAGCTATTGAGATCGTATGCGAAGAGGAAAAGAAACTTATCTTTTGGAAGGTCGAATAATTCGCGATAGTCCTTATCAATGATTGGAAATTGGATACAGTGCGGAATAGTGATCACGGGAACAGGCGATTTGAGGGAAATCGCGTCGCGCGTGAAATTCGACGGCGCCCAAATCTCGTCGAAGTACTGGAAGTAGCGTATCCATTTTTCAGGGAATTCCGGAAGTTCCCATGCCCAGTATGCGATGTTTTTCCGATGTTTTCTAAAGTGATTTCCGTGATGATAATCGATGTCGCTACATTGGGCCGGGTCGATGTGAAATACGTTGATCGAATAGGAATTCACCTCGACGAGGCGATCGTCAAAACTTCGGTCGCCTCGTGATGCGAGACAGTTTACTTTCAGCGGGATACAGTTCGTCTTGATGCTAGTTGTATCCAGCGATTTCGCTGCGAGTCGGACCGATTCTCCGATCCCTAGTTCCGCGTCGAACCACCCGACTAGATTGATGCCAATGTTTCCGTATTTTCTTAGAAAGTCGAAGTTCGCTGGCGCGTGCGGACTCGTCTTGAAATCGAGAAGCGTCTCGTTGTTGAGCAGGATCTTTTCGACGATGAGGCGCTGGTTTTTTTTCTGCTCGATGTGTTGCTTCCAATAGTGCCGCAGTTTTCGCGAAAGAATGAACCACTTTCTGGTAACGCGACCGATGTAGGCATAGGCGTTTGTTTTCGCGACGCCAAGGAGGTCGATCTTAATAGAAGTTTCCTCAGAAGGGACTGTTGGCAGCTCTTCGATACTGATATCGAAGGGTCCCGGCTGAAGCGGATAGAACGCTTCGATCTGGGTTTTGTTCGTAGTGACTTTCAGTCCCAGTTCGCCTTTGGTTTCGATTTCGTCTCCTGGTGGCAGTATATTTCCGATTATCCTAATGCTGGATACATAAATGCCGGGAGCGGTTTTGACCGTTGCTGTATCCTTGAGCCATTTCCCGGGTAAAGTATTGCGATTGGATTCGAGACCCGAATAAACGAAATGTTTGCCTGCCCATTGGTCGCTTTTTGGAGCGTAACTTAGTTTTATCATGTCGTCCGATTGCTTATCCAAAATCGATTTCCAGTGTCGTTCGTTTCGAGCGAATTTCGCCTCGATAATTCGTTCCCCCGTATGAGATGGCGGCATTCCATTGTTTATCAAGCGGATTGCCGCCGATTTAAAAAGAGTCCAATCAAACGCGCGCCAATCTTCGCGGACCTGGCTGAGATAGCTTCTCGGCCATCCTCGGGCCGCGATCTCGGAAATGCGCTCTCCCCAGGTTTGCTGGAGAAGGCGAGCGTTTCGCTCGTCCCGAAGATTGCTCGGACCGCGCGTTGAGCTGACGAAGTGCTTCACGATGCTCTGATTCGCGACGACGGTTTTGAGTCCTTTCGCGTGAGCTTTGAAGCATAGGTCGAGATCCTCGCAGCCGTTTTCGAAAGCTTCGTTGAGTCCTCCCAGCTCCAAGTAGAGCATTCGTTCGATAGCGATGCACGCTCCGGTGACCGCGTTGAATGAGCTGTAGCGAGGTTTGAAAATCGCTCGTTCGTTGCGCGTTCGCTTGTGACGAAGTCGTCCCAATCCGTCGAAGAGAAATCCTGCGTGATCGATCTCGCCAGTGACGGCGTCGAGCTGAACATTACCGACCACGCCAATCTTCGTTCTTTTGACCGCTCTCAGCATGGGCTCAAACCAGCCGGGCAAAAAGACCAGATCGTTGTTAACTAGGAACAAGTAATCTCCTTTGGCAGCGCGGGCGCCGACCTTGTTCGAATAGGCGTAGCCGCGATTTCGGGCGTTTCTTATGACCTGTGTCGTCGAGTCTGCTAGGGAGTTCAGGAATTCGAACGTCGCCGAGTCGCTGTGGTCATCGACGATAATCGTTTCGTAATCGATTCCGCGAACGGTTTCGCGTAGCGATTCGAGGCATTTCCGGGTGAGCTCGATGTTGTTGTAGACCGGTATAATGAACGAGACGGTCATGAGGTCGAGTATCCGCGAGGCGGGAAGGCTAGCGTAAAGTCTTCGCGCTGGAGAGTTAGATTTGGATTGTAGTAGGGATCCTGTCGGATGGCTTCTGTCCAGGTGGTTTCCATGTAGGAAACCGCCTTTTTGAAAGCCTCAATTTTTTCGGGCCTGAGGTCGTCTCCTCTCGATTCCGATTCGTGATGGGTTAGGAGAGCGAATGGAGTGAAAAGCGTTCGGTAGCCCAATTGCTTGCCGCGGAGACAGAAATCAACGTCGCCGAATGCATTGGGAATGTCGTTCTCGTTTAGTCCTCCGACTTCTTCCCAAACCGATTTCCGAAACATCATGCAGGCTCCAGTTACGGCGCTGTAATTCCCGATCAGGAAAACGCGATGGATGTAGCCGTCGTCCGTTTTATGGATACGCTTGAATGCCTCGCTTGCGACTCCTCCAATTCCGAGCACAATGCCGGCGTGTTGTACATGGCCGTGCGGATACAGCAGTTTCGCTCCCACTGGCCCGATTTCCTTGCGGCATGCGTGCATGGCGAGTTCTTCGAGCCATTCGGGCGAGTCGATGGTCGTGTCATTATTGAGGAGACAGATAAGCGTTTCGTTCCGGTTTCGAATCGCATCGTTGTTGATCTTCGCGAAATTGAATTCGCCCGGAGCGTCGAAAATCTCCACGCCGCTTTTCTGAACTTCTTCGAAATACTCAAAGGTCGCGGGCTCTTGCGAATCGTTGTTGGCGATGACGATTTTGAATCGTGGATAAGTGGATTGCGTCAGGATGCCATCAATACAATTTCGAAGGTGTTCGATCTGATCTCGGGTAGGGATGATGATGGCTATCTCGGGGTTTGGGCGCGGGATCGCGTATCGAGGTCGCCAGTAGAATCGGTCGACTGGTTCGAGTGTCGCCGAAATACCGATACGCGAAAAGCGATTTTCCAGCGCTTTTCCTGCGGCCTCGTGAGCATAGTCTTTTTCGCCAATGTCTTTAGCGGTGGAGCCGGTGATCGATCGCCAGTGATAGAGGACTTCCGGTATATGGCGAATGTGTCCTGGCTCGCATCGCTCGGTAATTCTCAAGGCGAGATCCCAGTCCTGCGCGCCCTCGAAGCCTTTTCGGAATCCGCCAATTTCCGCGACGCAGGAGCGGCGGTAAACGCCGAGATGGCTAATGAAATTTTGGCCGATTAGCAGGTCGGGGTTCCAATCGGATTTGAAATGGGGTTGGGATCGCTCGCCGTTTTCGTCCACTTTGTCTTCGTCCGAATAGATGAGGACGGAGTCGGGATATTCGTTTAGGCAGTCAACGATCCGCGCGAGCGCATGCGGAGCGAGGAGATCGTCGTGATCGAGCAGAGCTACGAATTCGCCGGTCGCTAACTGTAGGGCGGAATTGGAAGCTTCGCTGATGTGCCCATTGGATTCGCGATAGACGATTTTCACGTTCTCGATCGAATTTTGATATTCGTCGAGCAAGCGATGAACCTCGTGATTGGGGGAAGCGTCGTCGGCGATGCAAAGCTCCCAATTCGGATAAATCTGCTTGATCACGGAATCGATCGCTTCTCGCAGCCATCTGATCTCGGGATTGTAGACGGGAAGGATGATCGAGATGAGTGGCTTATATTTCAGGCGATCGAGGCGCTTCGCGAAGTTCTCAGAGTACTCGGTTACGAGAGGCTCCATTCGAGCGCAAAAGTCGCGGTAGTCGCGATAGGCAGGAGGAGGTCCTGGATTAGGATTCGAAGGGGACTCTTCGGCGGGTTTGGTTTCTGCCGATGGCAGCTCGTTCTTGACTGTCTCTGGATTGGACTCTTGAACCGACGCCGAGCTCGAATTGGCCGCATTAAGTCTCGTGAAGGGATCGATGAAAGCCCTGCGAAGGGCTCGAAGCGGCAGGGTCAGGCGCCAGGAGAGCGACGTTCGCATGCGGGAGAGTCTTTCGGTTTCCTCGGCCTCCTTTGATTTGGCTGTCGCCAGCTCTCGTTCGAGGCTGGCTATGCGATCTTCGTTGCTGGTCATGTTTCGCTGAAAGAGTGGCTCGCGGGATATTCGGGCCCACTTTCTGTACTGCTAATTGGCTAATGGGTCTTTGAACGAGGGTCTATAGGAAAATCGGTCTTTGCGGCTTGTTTCGGATTGGCGGCTCTTGCATCGAGATTCCCGGCTTCGAATCCGGCGGAACAAGTCGGGCTTGCTTTAATCGAAGATTTTTGTTTTATGATTTTTTTACATAAGATGGATTTTCGTCTTTCGAATGCTCGCAAAACCGTATATTCCCGCCTGATCTGGGCGGGCTTTGGTTTAGTGGTTGTGGGTGGCGATATCGCTGTGGCGGAAGAGGTGGGCGAAGCGTTTTGGGGTTCTTTTGGCGAGCGATCCGGGCGAGTTGAGGGGGTTTTCATGAAAACTCCGAATGCTGGAATGTTCATCGGATTCGACGAGGAATCGGAGATAGCGGCGTTTTCGTCCGATGTGGATTGGGATCCGGAAGGGCAGTTCGTTTTGCAGGGTTTTTCGACTTCGGCGGAGTCGAATGGCATGACGCCGACGACCGGCATCGGCCGAACATTGACGACTGGAGAAGGGGTGATTCTCGAGAGTTCGTTCGAAGATTCGGATTTGCGTTTCGAGGCGTTTTCCAAGAGCGAGGCGACGCTGGTCCACCTCCGGCTCGAAGGAGAGACTCAAGGAGAGTTGTTCGCGATTACCGGGACGGATGGGCAGTCGTTCGCGCTTTTTCTTGGCGATGGCGGCTTTGTTCACGGAGGCGAGTTGGAAGCCCTGGGTGCAGCGCGATATTTGTTCGAAACGAAGCACGGCGACCGATTCGAGTTTGATTTGGATCAGCCGTCGCGAAACTCCTATTTTCTGAAGGATGGTCGCCGCGGACAATTGCATGCGTCGGAGTCGGTCCTTGATGAAGCGAGCGAGAGTTCGCGGATCCGACTGACGGAGGTTCGGAGTTCGTTCGCAAAGACGAAGGAGGTCGGAGCGGATGCGTTGCATTTCATTCTTTCCGGCGAAGGGGAGACAGAGGTGGATCTGATGACTTCGATTCTCTTGGATGTCAGAGACTTGGGCGTTTCTGCATCGGTCAACGAATTGAGAATTGAGCTATTCGAATTGGATGAGAATGACGATTGGGATCGTCTGTTTTCGTCGCTCCCGCTTGCTCGTTTGAAAGTCGCCGATGGCAGCGAATTCGATGTGGCGTACGGCGGGGTTTTGTCAGCGACTTTGGGAGAGGGGACCTATCTCGTTCAAGTAATGGGTTTGTGGGAGATGGATGCGTTTGTTGAGACGCGCGTAGGCGTGGAGCCGCAGGATTCGCTGGAGGTCGTAAACGCTTCGATCTTGTATCAATGCGGCGATGGCGGGGAGCATCGGCTCGGATTCGAGTTCTCAGGCGAGGGCGTCGCGAAGGCGCTCATTCGGAATGTGGGGCCGTCGTTGAGGGAATACGATGTCGAGAATTGTACCGTTGATCCGTCGATAGCGGTTTATCGGGCCGGGTTGAAATCGTGGAAAAACGAGGATTGGGGGACCAATTTCGCTCTTAACGAAATGATCGGGCAAGCGGAGGAGTTGGGCGCGTTTCCTTTGGATGTGGAAAGCAAGGACGCGGCGGTTTCGCTTTCGATCAGCGAAGGCGCATACGAAGCGAGCGCGCGAGGCAGTTTGGAGAGTTCGAGCTTCGAGATGATCGAAGTTTACTGCGAAATCGGACCTTCTCAGTAGTGCGGCGGTTTTTCGTCGATGGGCGCGTCGGATAGGCTTTGAGAATCGTGAATCGTATGCTTCAAATTGGCGACCTGTTGAGCGATCAAATCGATCTCTTTCCGCAGACTTAGGATCACTTTGTCCTGCTCCTCGACGTGGCGTTCGAGGAATGCGATTTTGGATTCTAGCTCTTTTTCTGGCAACATGCTTATAAACAGTGGGTTGGAAAATTTATGGGCGGCTGTAGACCTTGGGGAATCGACTAAGGCCGATGGGAATGCATCCGATAAGGATATAATGAAAACCCGTTCAATCTTGATTGTGCGGGATTAGCAAAACCTTATATGGCACAGCCCGATTCTCAAAGCCCCGAGTTTGAAGACTCCAGCTCTTCAGATCTCACCGATAACGCAGCTGTCAATGACAGTGACGGAATCGGCGCGTCTGGACCCTTGAGTGAGTCCGTCGCCAACGATAAACTGGACGATTCTCCCTCTGAGGTCGCCCCGGATTCGGAAGCTCCTGAGGAGCCCAAAGAGTCGTTTGATGGGGAAGTCGAGGAGATGCTCTCATCTATCGAGATCGAGCCAGAACCTGATTTCGATCCAGGTAGCGTCGATTTTGAAGCGATCGAAAGCGAGAGCGCGGAAGCAGATGAAGCTGCGACTGATGCGAATCCGGAAGACGTCGCTCCTGCGGAATCGGCCGCCGAAGATGACCAAGAAGTTAACGAAATCCGCGACCAGATTGCGAATGCGTTTGGCGATGGTGACGACGCTGAAGAAGCGACGACTGCCGAACCTGAGATAGAAGAGGATGCGAGCTCGCCAGAAGAGGAAAGCGAAGTTGAAGCGACCGAGGAAATCGAAGCTCCGGTCGAGGAGATTGCGCCCCTCCCGACTCCGGAAGAATTGTTGATGCAGGCCGCAAAAGTCCTGAACAATGGCGAGGAGCTGCAATTGCCGGACTTGAGCGAGGTTGATGACGAGGCAGCAGAGGAGCCCGCTGCCGCCGATGACGACGAACTAATGGCGATGCCGGATCCGCAAAGCCTGATGGCCGACGCGGGCGGGGAAGAAAGCCCTTCTGAGGAAGCCAAAACTCAACCTGATGCGACCGAAGAAGACGACGAATTGATGGCGATGCCGGATCCGCAAAGCCTGATGGCCGATGCGGGCGGGGAAGAAGGCCCTTCGGAGAAAGCGAAGGCTCAACCCGATGCTGCCGAAGACGACGACGAACTGATGGCGATGCCGGATCCGCAAAGCCTGATG
>JAJFLS010000557.1 GCA_021772595.1 Opitutales bacterium | reverse complement strand
GTGCCTGGCGTGGCCAAGACCCTTGTGGTTACGACTTTAGCCCAGTCATTGGAGGCGACTTTCAGCCGGGTCCAGTTCACTCCGGATCTCCTGCCGAGCGATTTGGTGGGGAGTCTGGTTTACGATCCGAAGGAACATCGGTTTTCAGCGGAGAAGGGTCCGGTCTTCGCGAATCTCGTGCTGGCAGACGAAATCAACCGCGCTCCGGCGAAGGTCCAAAGCGCCTTGCTGGAGGCGATGCAGGAGAGGCAAGTGACGCTGGGCAAAGAGAGCTATCCGCTGCCGCACCCGTTTCTCGTGCTGGCCACGCAGAATCCCATCGAGCAGGAAGGTACCTACGCCTTGCCGGAGGCCCAGGTGGATCGCTTCATGTTCAAGATAAAGGTCGGCTATCCGAGCATGGATGAGGAGCATCAGGTGATGCGACGAATGGCTCGGTCGGCTCCGAAAATGAAGGTGACTCCGGCGGTTGCTCTGGACGACATTCTGAGCATGCGGATTTTGCTGGATAAGGTGTTCATCGATGAAAAAGTGGAGCGCTACATTCTGCGGCTGGTTGATGCCACGCGCAATCCGGAGACCTACGGGCTGGACATCGCTCGCTACTTGAGGTTCGGAGCTTCGCCGCGGGCGACGATTTACCTTTCGCTGGCGGCGCGCGGGAATGCGTTGCTGCAACACCGGGAATTCGCGGTTCCTCAGGATGTGAAGGACGTGGCACCGGACATTCTGCGGCATCGAATGGCGCTTTCCTATCGGGCGGAAGCGGAAGGTTTGAGCTCGGATGATTTGATCGAGCAAATCCTGGCCTCGGTTCCAATCGTCGAGGGCCCCCAAGGGGAATGAAGATTGAGGATTGAAGATTGAAGATTGAAAAATTCGAGTGTTTCAACTCCCAAACTCTTCGTGTAGCTACGTCGCGAATGCGGCGTGGGTTTGCGTCATTTCCCACTAATCCACACCGAGTTCCCGGTGCAGCTACGTGGTCCCGTAAGCGGGACGGCGTGGAATTGTAGTTCCGGTTTCAAAATGAATTCGAATCGAGATAGTCGGCTCAATCTGCTCGAGTTGAAGTGTCGCCGTCCGGTGGAGCACTTGCTGGCGGGGGAGTATCGGAGCGTCTTCAAAGGTCGGGGCATCGAGTTCGAGGATGTGCGGATCTACGAGCCTGGCGACGATGTGCGGTCGATGGATTGGAAGGTCACGGCTCGAACGGGAGTGCCGCATGTGAAACGCTATATCGAAGAGCGGGAGCAGTTTTTCTTTTTGCTCGTGGATTTGTCCGCGTCTACGCTTAGCGACCTGGAGGGGAAAAAGCGGCGGACGCTAGCCGAACTCGGCTCGCTGTTGGCGCTAGCGGCCTTGGCGAACAACGATCGGGTGGGGCTGATCCTCTTTACGGATCGAGTGGAGCATATGATTCCGCCAGGGAAGGGCCATCAGCACGGTATGCGGATTCTGGATGCATTGGATTCATTCCAGCCTGAGGGAAAGGGAACGGATCTTGGGGTGGCTCTGGACGCCTTTGGGCATATGGCTCGAAAGCGCTCGGTGGCGTTTCTCGTCTCGGATTTTCTAAGCTCCGATTTCGAGAACGAGCTTCAGGCGGCGGCTTTCAAACACGACGTGATCGCGGTCAATCTAATGGAGCCGCAAGAGGTTGATCCGCCGGATTGTGGCTTGGTGCATATCCAGGATTCCGAGACGGGCGAAGCGCGGGTCGTCGATTTCGTTCCGATCCAAACGAAACTGAATCCGAGAATACTTCGATTGAGAGAGGGCATGCTGGAATGCAGCGTGGATCTGGTTGAAGTCGTGGCGGGCGAGGATTGCGTAGCGGCGCTCGCGAGCTTTTTCAGAGCGCGGCAGCGTTTGGTGGCCGATGAAACAGGCGGGTAGGGAGAGTGAATGGTGAATTTGGAATGGCGAATGGTGAATGCACTGAAGAGAATGGTAGGGCGGCTTATCCCTAAGCCGCCGAACGCTACTGTTTTCGGCGGCTTAGGGATATGCCGCTCTACCTTTGCGCGAATTGCAATTTGCCTTTGCTTTTTTCTCGCGGGTTTTTCGAGCTCGATTCGAGCTGGGGTAAGTGTGGAGATTTCAGCGACGGAGCACGCAGTTCGCCCGGGAGATCTCGTGGAGGTTTCGGTGACTGATCGGTCGCGCGAATATGGCTCGCGGGTATTGAGGGAGCCGACGCATGCGGCGTTCCGGACGGTGGCGGTTCAGGCATTTCCGGTTCGGCTGAACGAAAACTCCGAGTACGAGCATCGTTGGAAAGTGGTTTATCAGGCGTTGCGGTCCGGAGAGGTTTTACTGGAGGGCGGCTTTATAGAGTATCCGCTTGGCGGTGACACGAAGCGTTCGCCTTTGGAAGCCGCGGAAATCGATGTGACAGGCTTCGGAGCGGAAACGGATCACGACGGAGTAGAGCAGTTGGGCGGCGCGGCATTGGCCTATAGCGAGAGGGCTTTTTCCGCATGGGTTTATGCGATATTCGCGATCGCGGTTTTAATTACGTTTTTCGGCTGGCGAGCTCGGAGCCGAAAGTTGGACATGGATTCGGAAGCGGATTCGCCTCTGAGATCGGCAGTGGTCAAGTTGCAGAACAAATTGAAAAGTGGCGAATTGCCGCGACTAGAGCTGGAACGTTTTCTGGTGGACTTCGGCAAGGATTGCTCGTCGAGGCTGGTTAGCGAAATTGAGCGGGCGGTGTATTCAAAAAACGGAAGCGCTCTTGAATTGGATCGATTGATCGGAAAGGACTTTTCGAAATGAGTTTCGCTTATCCGTGGATGTTCGCGCTTGTGCCGCTTGCGGTTTGGCAGGTTTTGCGCGCGTCCAAGAATGGTGGACTGGCGGTGGCTTCCGTCGGGCAGTGGGGATTTCTGCGCCGGGGTCGAGCTCGCTTTCTTTGGTTGCTTACGGGTTTGGAGCTTCTGTTTTATCTAGGACTGATTACTGCGATGGCACGTCCGCAATCGGGGTCGACTCAATCGATTGAGGAGACGGAAGGGATCGCGATCGAGTTGCTCGTTGATGTTTCGAGCAGCATGGATCGGGCGGTTGAATTGCCGGACAGGAGCTCGAAGACGCGGATGGAGATCGCGAAGGAGTTGCTGGAGCAATTCATTTTGGGGGATGGCGATAAACTATCCGGGAGATCGAATGATCTGATCGGTTTGATCAGTTTTGCTCGCTATGCGGATACGCGGAGTCCGTTGACGTTCGGGCATAAGGCGTTGGCTCAGATTGTAAGGAATCTGGAAATACAAGACCGGCCCAACGAGGATGGAACGGCTTACGGCGATGCGTTAACGCTGGCGGCCGCGCGTTTGAAAAAGCTGGATGATCTGCAATCGAGCGAAGCTTCGAAACGGCTGTCCGATATCAAGAGTCGAGTCGTCGTGTTGCTGACTGATGGTGAGAACAATTCCGGGAGCCACCTGCCACTGGAGGCGGCGGGCTTGGCGAAGCAGTGGGAATGCCGCGTCTATACGATCAGTTTAAGCGAATCGGAGGGGTTCGGTCAGACTGGCGAGAATATCGGCGAACCGGTGTATACGCCTTCGGAAGAAGTTCTGTTGAGGATCAGCGATGAAACGGGCGGCGTGTTCCGGAGAGCGACTGGGTACGAGTCGCTTCGCTCGATTTACGAGGAGATCAACGAATTGGAGACGTCGCGAATTCAAACGCGCAATTTCGAGATATTGTCGGAGAGTTTCTGGCTGCCATTGATTTTGGCGTTCGTATTTCTAGGGATTCGAGTTTTGTTGAACTCAACTTGGCTGAGGGTGACGCGATGAGTGTATTCGTTTTCCAATGGCCCTTGATGCTGCTTTTATTTGGAGCGATCCCCCCGGTGGCGTGGCTCGTAATCCGTGCCCGAGGGAAGCGCGAACGCGCTCGGGCTGCTTTGGGCCATCCAGAATCGACGGACGAAAACTGGAAAGATTGGATCTGGCTCGCGGTCTTGGCACTGCTGATTGTTTCTTTGGCGAGACCTGGGTACGATCCCGTTCGACATTCGATTTCGAAATCGGGCCGGGATGTGGTTTTCGTGTTGGACGTTTCTCGCAGCATGCTGGCTCAGGATGCGTACCCGTCTCGACTGGAAGCGGCGAAGCAAGGGATTCGAGATTGCTTGGAAGGGTTTGAAAGCGAGCAAGTGGGCTTGGTGATCTATGGCGGAAGTTCGTCGATATCCTGTCCGCTGACGGCCGACTATGAATTCGTTCGCTACATGCTTTCGCAAGTGCAGCCGCGAAGCGTAGAGTTTGGCGGGACGATGTTGCTGTCGGCGGTGGAGAAAGTGGTAGACCAGGTTTTGGACACGGAGCGTCGCGGATTTCAGGATGTCGTCGTATTGACGGATGGGGAGGATCATGGGCCAGGAGTGGAGCGGGTGGCGGAGGAGATCGTCGAAAACGGGGTCAATCTTCTGCTGATCGGATTGGGTGATACCATTTCAGGATCGCGAATTCCAATCGTCAACGAGGAAGGCGACACGATTTCGCTGAAGCACGAAGGTTCTGTAGTTTATACGAAGCTACAGGATAAGGAGCTTGGGAAATTAGAAACCCTGTGCGCGAATGGCGAATACTACAAAGCGGGCACGTTGCCGTTTCATTTAGGCGATGTGTACCGCGCGTTTTCGGAAGGGAAGGCTGCGATCGCTTCCGAGGGCGATTCCGGTTATGTGGTTTATCGGGAAGCGTCTTTC
>JAJFLS010000556.1 GCA_021772595.1 Opitutales bacterium | reverse complement strand
TTTCTGCAAGCCTTGTCCCGGTTTCGCGGCGCGATAGTTCAAAGAGGAAAGTTTGATTTCATGACCGAGCGTGTGGCGAACGGCGGCGAGCAGGCGAGGGTGTGTGTAGAGTTGATCGAATATCGCACCTTTATTGGGCAGATCGGACAGCCGGTCTGCACCCGCTTCTTTCGGATGACGGACGAACTTCGAATCGAAGAGTTCGCTACCGCCGTTTTAGCCTTCTTATTCGACCAAATCGTTCGTGCGGTTTCGAAGAGCTTCGAGTTGCGCATCGGAAAGGAGGCGTCCGAGAGACAGGTATCCTTGCGTATCCAGAAAATCGATTTCCTTATCGGAGAGCGAATTTCGGGTGGCTCCTAGATTCGTTAGAGGATCACTCATTGGGTTGGCAGCGGATTGCAAATTGCGGGATAGAGTGTTATCTATGAAAGTTGTTAATTCAAGACTAAGAGAGTGTCTAATAAGTCAGTTCGACGAACCGTTGGAACGGGACGGCGCCCGTTCACTACCCTGGAATTACCTTCAAACAAGTAGTACTCGGGCGCCGTCCCGAGTTATCACGGCATTTATTAGACAGACTCTTAGAGAGTGTCTAATAGATCGGGTATTGATGGTTGTTCTCTGGTAGGGCTGCTTATCCTTGAGCAGCCGCGATGGCGATGCGCGGGTTCGGCGGCTGACTAGGGATAGTCAGCCCTACTTTTCTTCTGCGAAGTAGTTTGCGTTGACGTTCTCCGTGGTCTAGTCGTTCGGCGAAAATAGCATGATAATGCCATGTACTAGAAAGGTGCTCATATTAGTTTCGCTGTTGGGTCTGTCGACTTTGACAGCCGATCCTCATGCGGAATGGAAAGTTTATCGCGGTGACAGTAAGGCGAATCAGTATTCGACGCTCGCCCAGATCCACGCGGCGAATGTCCACCATCTCGAGAAAGTTTGGGAGTACAATACGGGCGATGCGACCGACCGTTCTTCGATGCAGGTCAATTCGATCATGGTGGATGGCCTGCTTTACCTCTCGACTTTCAGTTTGAACGCGGTGGCGCTCGACGCGGTCACGGGTGAGGAAGCTTGGGTTTTCAAATCGTCTCGCTACAACGAGGGAAATCGGGAGCTCAAAGGCCGCAATCGAGGGGTTGTTTATTGGGAGAACGATACAAGCAAGCGGATCTTCCATTTCGTGAAGAATCGTGTCTACGCGCTCGACGCGAAAACCGGTGTGCCGATCGACTCGTTCGGAGAAGGCGGGTTTATCGATCTGAGAAAAAATCTGCGAGTGGATTACAAGAAAGCGTCGATCGAAGTGACGAGTCCGGGGATCGTCTATAAGAATTTGCTTATCGTCGGCTCGCGTGTTCCGGAGGGCTACGATTCGACTCCGGGCGATATTCGCGCCTACGATACGGTTACGGGGGAATTCAAATGGATCTTCCACACAATACCGGAGCAAGGAGAATTTGGATACGATACTTGGGAGTGGGTCGAAGGGAAGACCTACGGCGGGGCGAATCCGTGGGGCGGGTTTTCGCTGGACGAGGAACGAGGCTTGGTCTTCTGCGCGACAGGTTCGCCGACTTACGATTTCTACGGTGGCTACCGGAAGGGAGCGAATTTGTTCGGGAATTGCGTATTGGCGCTCGATGCCAAATCCGGAGAGCGCCGATGGCATTTTCAGACGGTTCATCACGATCTTTGGGACTACGACAATCCCTCCGCGCCGGTCCTTGCCACTGTGACGGATGGAGGCGAGAAAAAGGACGTCGTGGTGCAGTTGACGAAAATGGGGCTGACTTTCGTTTTGGATCGCGATACTGGCGAGCCCGTATTCCCGATTGTGGAAATGCCCGTGCCGCAATCGGATATACCTGGTGAGGAAGCGTATCCAACTCAGCCGATACCGCTTCGCCCGCCGCCACTGAATCGTTTGGAAATCACAGAAGCGGATTTGCTTGACGTCACTCCGAAATTGAAAGCGGAGGCGCTGGAAAGTTTTCGAAAATTGAAAACGGGCTACCTCTATACGCCGCCGAGCAAACAAGGCACGCTTACGATGCCCGGGACGCTAGGCGGAGTGGAGTGGCAGGGCGCGTCGTTCGATTCCGCTACAAACACCTTGTTCGTGAACGCTCACGAGCTGCCCGGTATAAACGCGATCGAGGAAGTTCTGCAGCCTAGGAAGGGCGTTTCGGTGACTCCGGCCCAGAGTGGAAAATTGATCTATCAGAAGAACTGCACCGCGTGCCATGGGGTTGATCGCAAAGGCATTCCTCCGGTTTTTCCGCCGCTCATGAATCTGGGGAAGCCGATTGCGGAGCTTAAAGCGACGATGCGCGATGGGCGCGGTTTGATGCCTGCTTTAACACAGTTTTCGGACAAGGAGATCGACGACCTCGCTGCTTACATCGTGAGCGCGGAAGACGATACAGCCGCTTTGGATGAAGAGAACGTGGATACGCTGTATTTGGCTCATGGTTACGATAACTTTCGCGACTCCAACGGCACGCCTTTAATCAACCCGCCATGGGGGACCTTGAACGCGATCGATTTACTGAACGGAGAATTACTTTGGCGCGTTCCGCTGGGCGAGTATCCGCATCTAGTAGCGGAAGGTATTCGGAATACAGGTACAATCAATTATGGCGGCGCGGTTGCGACTTCCGGAGGAGTTGTTTTCATCGCGGCAACGGCGGACGAGAAGATCCGCGCGTTCGACAAGAATCGCGGCGACGTTCTCTGGGAGCAACCGCTTCCCGCCGGAGGTTACGCGACTCCTACGATTTATCAGAGGGACGGGAAACAGTACGTCGTCATCGTTGCTGGAGGCGGAGGCAAGAACGGGACGAAGTCGGGCGATTCGATTATCGCGTTCGCGTTGCCGGACGATTTCGAAGTTTTGGATCTCGTCAGCGCGAAGGACGGCGAGGCCGACGGTTGGATCGATTTGTTCGACGGGAAGACGCTCGATGGCTGGGTCCACATGAACGGTTCTCATCGGTATACCGTGGAAGACGGCACGATCGTTGGCCGCACTGTTCCTGGCAGTCAAAACTCGTTTCTTTGCACGAAACACCAGTTCGACGATTTCGAGTTGGAGGTAGAGGTGATCGTGGACGAAGTGACGAATCAAGGCGTGCAATTCCGCTCGAGAGTGAAGCCGGTTACCACGGGCAAGGGCAATACCGGAGCGGCTGGGCGAGTTTGGGGACCGCAGCTCGAGATACGCCAGTTCCAAGGTATGGACAAACCCACTACTGGGTTCATATACGGCGAGGCGATGGGGCGCGGGTATTTATCGCCGGAGAATATTTATCCGAAAGGCCATCATCACTACGTCGACAAGTCGTGGAACAAGCTGCGAATTGTGGCGGAGGGGCCTCGATTGAGAACTTGGGTCAACGGGTTTCTGATCGACGACGTCACGGACGAGAAGGCGTACGAGACCCATCCGCACGGATTTATCGGTCTGCAGGTCCATGGCATCAAAGGCAATCGGACCTACGAAATGGGTTGGAGAAATATCCGCATCCGCCCGTTGCCGAGGGAGCGTTAGGCGGAAATCCGGGGCATTCGAGACAAGAGATTTTCGCCCGCAGATTATCCAGATGAACGCAGATGGAGAATTTGATTTTCGCCCACGGATCGCACGGAAAACACGAAGTAGTTTTTATAGCCACTACCGAGCGAAGCGACACCTCAACGCAGCGAAGCAAGAATAACAAAATGCACAGAAAGCGCAAAAGTTGGAATAGTTCGAATGTCAGCGTGATCTGCGGTTGGAAAATGCTTGTCCCAAACCTCGCTTGGTAGCGGAAATACCAAGGGGGGATGGCTTTTTTTGCCTTTTTTGTAGAAAATCGTCACTCTTTCTCTATGGAATAGAGCTTTGCAGAGAAATCGTTTTCTATTGTATCAAGCGAAGCAGATGCGGAGATAGTCTCTCTCCGGCCCCAAACCAGCCAAATGATCACGAAGGAAAATACCTTATTCCTGTTGAAGCTGACGGTTAGCGCCGTGGTCGTTTTCGCCGGAATTTTCCGAGCGGGAGCGAACGAAGATCTGGCCAAGTCGGAACGCCTCTTCGCTTTGAGGGTGAAGCCCATGCTTTCCGAGAAGTGTTTCGGCTGCCACGGCGAGCCGGGCAAGAAGCTCAAAGGCGGATTCGACCTCACTACTCTCGAGGGATTCCTGAAGGGCGGCGACGACTTCGAAGACGCGCTGATACCGGGAGATGCCGAGTACAGTTTCGTGATGGAGGCGGTGCGTTGGGAAGATCCGGACTACGAAATGCCGCCCAAGGAAAACGACCGCTTGAGCGAGCGGCAAATCACCGACTTGGAAAAATGGATCGAGATGGGAGCGCCTTGGCCGGACGAGGAGCGTCAGGAGGAGATTCGGATCGCCGAGCAGAAGATCCTGATTAACGAGGATGGCGTTTTGGCCAAGAGCTCGGGAGGGCTAAGCGACGACTGGACCTATCGCCGCTACCAGCCGGAGGATCTTTGGGCATTCCAGCCCGTCGAGAAACCGGATGTACCCAAAAACTCGATTCAAGATTCCGCTTCCGAAAATCCGGTAGACGCCTTCGTCGGGGCGAAGCTGAAGGAGGCCGGATTCGAACCCGCTCCCGAGGCCGACGCGTTGACGCTGATTCGCCGGGCCACGTTCGATTTGACCGGCTTGCCGCCGACACCCGAGGAAGTGAACGATTTTCGCGAGTCCTATAAACGCGATCCCGAGCAGGCGTGGGCCGCTCTCGTCGACCGCCTGCTCGCCAGCCAACGCTACGGCGAGCGCTGGGGACAGCATTGGCTGGACGTCGCTCGCTATGCGGATACCGGCGGCATGTCCAACGATTACGAGCGCTCCAACGCGTGGCGCTATCGCGACTATGTCATTCGCTCTTTCAATGATGATAAACCGTACGATCGCTTCGTGGTCGAGCAGGTCGCGGGCGACGAGCTGGCGAATGCGTCGGTCAGCGAACGCTCCGATGGCGATGAAGACGCGATCAAGAAGATCCACGAAACGGGTGACTATACCGAGGAAGAAATCGAATGGATGGTGGCGAGCGGCTTTCTGAGGATGGGCGCCTGGGATTCCGCAATGGTTCTAAAGCCAGAGGCGCGGCAGATCTATCTCGACGATATCGTCAACTCGGTCGGCCAGACCTTTCTTGCGACCACATTGCGTTGCGTGAAGTGCCACGATCACAAGTTCGATCCGATCCCCACACGAGACTACTATCGCATCTACGCTGCTTTCGAGGGCACGCAAATTGCCGAGCGTCCGACTGCGTTTCATCCCGATGAAAATCTTGAAGGGCTTGAAGAAGGCGAAGCCCTGAGGGAGACCTTGCACACGTTCGCTTCCGAACGAATGAATGCGTTGAGAAACAAGCGCGAAGATGCCGCCCGGAAATGGTTCGAAGAGCACGACCTCGAGTATATTAATGCGGACGATCGCAAGCCGTTGGACGATGAGGTGAAGCCGCCCCGAAATATCGGACTCGATTACGTCGATGAAGGTCGCTTGAAAGTGCGCGAGCAAGATGACTGGATTTGGGAGCGCCGCAAAGAGCGGTATCAGCCGATGGTCCAGAGCGTATTCAATGGGTCGGTACCGAAGAATATAAATGCTCGAAAACTCCGGGAGCCTAAAAAAGCTGAGGAACTCGATGCCG
>JAJFLS010000555.1 GCA_021772595.1 Opitutales bacterium | reverse complement strand
GGCTTGTGCGGTACGGCGCAAGCGCCGACCCTACGATTTCGACTTATTGGACAGTCTCTTAGACTCGTGAAATCAAATAGGCGTTTATGCCATCCAATATCATCTGCACGGAGAGCATGATCAGGAGCATTCCCATCAGTCTTTCGAGCGCGGTTGCTCCTCTGCGGCCGAGAAACGCGAAGATGCTCGAAGAAGCGGTAAGCAATGCGGCCGAAGCTGCCGAGGCGATCAAAACTGCCGCGGATGCGCTGAGCGCCGAGTGACTCTCTGAAAACAAGATCACCATTGATATCGCGCTGGGACCTGCAATGCAGGGGACCGCGATCGGCACGATGAGAGGCGACCCCGCCGTGGGCTCCTCGATCAGGCGCCGCGAAGGGAAGAGCATTCCCAAAGCGATCAAAAAGAGGACGATCCCTCCCGCCAGTCGAAGCGAATACTCCTGCAATCCCAGCAGGTCCAGCAAGTTGCCCCCGAGGAATGTCGCCATCAAGAGGATACCCGTCGCGATCGCGGCCTCGCGCAATATGATCAACCGCCGTTTGCGGGGAGGAAAGTCGATCAGAAGCGTATTCAAGATCACAAGATTCCCAAACGGGTCCATTATCAGAAAGAGGAGTACGGCAAGGGAAAGCATCGTTATGAATCTCGATAGGATTAGGGCCTCCGGATAGATTCCGGAGTAGCCAAGGGTGCATTAAAAACGCCCAGACCAACTCAAAGGTCAAAGCTATTGAGTATCGGAACGACCCCTCGTGATGCCCTTTTACACGCCCCTTCGAAATTCCGGAGCGGGATTCGCTTTTTCTGAATAAGTTTTAAACCAGAGGCGTCCTAGCTGGGTTGGCAATTCAACCACTCAAACAAAGGAATACTATTATGTCGCGAAAACTAGCTTCGATCATCGTCTTGTTAAGCCTGCTGGCATTCGTTTCAGGATGCGCCGTTATCAGCTCTCACTCCAACACTCGTATCACGGGTACTCCCGTCTCTGATGAGACGCTCGATCGTATTGAACTGGGTGTGACTTCCCAGGAATGGATTATGGCGACTCTTGGGCAGCCCACTCGAATCGAAACGGTCGACGAATCCACTGGAATCCTGAAATACACCTCGAAACGAATCACTCACTCCGACGCCGGACTCCTGTTCATCTTCGACACGAGCAGCAAGAGTGAGGAGACCAGCACCGTCTACTTCGAATTTATAGACGGCGTCCTTCAACGCTATTGGCAGGATAGCGAGTAAACGGGCAATGGACCGATCGAGTCAGTCCTCTGCTCGCTCCAGGCATCGGTTGGTGAGGGAGAGAATGCCTTTGATGTCGAAGTTCTCGCATAATTCGAGCAACGCTCGCGTCAAAGGTCGGTAGCGGTCGTTGCCGGAGGCCAATTTGCTAGCCCAGTCGTTGATGCTGTCGAGGCTCCCCATCTTCGCGAATCTCGCCAACTCCTCCAGTTCCGCCTTAGGGGGTAGGGCGAATGTTTCTTTCATGGCGCTCGCGGGCTCGTTGTCTTCGTATTCCCATTTCAGCGACAGGCATTCCTCTAGCTGGGAGGCCAGATCGTTCCAGTTGATAGGCTTGTCCAAAAAAGCTGAATACCCCGCAGCCAGCACCTTGGCTCGGTCTTCCTCGGACACGCTGGCGGAAATAGAGATGAGCGGCGTCTCTGCCAGCTCGGGCATCTGCCTCAGACGCTTCGCGACCTCTAGGCCGTCCATGACTGGCATGCGCTGGTCCATCAAGATGAAGTCGGGCTTGACGCTCTCTGCTAGCTCGAGGGCCTCGCGGCCGTTCTCCGCTTCGATAGTCTCGAACCCAAGCGGGGCGAGCATATCCACCAAGACGGCCCGGTTGGATAAGATGTCGTCGACGATTAGCGCGGTGCGCCGCTTGCCTTCGTAGCCGGTGATGCTGCGCTCTTGCGGGGCGTCGGCAGGGGCGGCGTCGGAGAGCGGCAGGGTCAGTTCGAACCAGAATCGGCTACCTCGGCCCTCTTCGCTCTCTACCTGGAGGGAGCCTCCCATGGCCTCGACCAGCCTGCGGCTGATGGCCAGGCCCAGCCCGGTTCCCTCGCCGCGGCGAATGGCTTCGCCGACCTGCTCGAAAGGCTGGAAGATTGCCTCGAGCTTGTCGGAGGGCATGCCGATCCCAGTGTCCTCGACTTCGAGTCTGAGCGTGGCGAAGGACGAGTCTTGGAGTTCACCCTGGCCGCCGACGCGCAGGATCACCTGGCCGCCGTCGGTGAATTTGACGGCGTTTCCGAGCAGGTTGAGCAGAATCTGGCGCAGGCGCGTCTCGTCGCCCTGGACGCTCTCGGGCAGTTCCGGGTCGGGCTCGTAGATGAGCTGCAGGTCCTTCAGCTCGGCCCGTTCGCTGATGATTCCCACGATGGTTTCGAGGAAGGTGGGCAGGTGGATTGGTTGGGGGTTGAGGTCGAGCTTTCGGGCCTCAATCTTGGAGAGGTCGAGGATGTCGTTGATGAGGGTCAGCAGGTGTTCGCCGCTTTCGTGTATCATACCGAGTTGCCGTCTCGATTGGGAAGTCGCCCCCTGGCGCTGCATGATCTGGGAGAATCCCAGAACTGCGTTGAGAGGGGTGCGCAGCTCGTGACTCATGTTGGCCAAGAACTCGCTCTTGGCCTGGTTTGAGAGCTCCGCTTTTTCTCTGGCAATTTGCAGGTCGCGGGTACGTTTGGCGACCTGAGTTTCCAGAATATGCTCACGACTAAGGCCCCTTTGTCGCTGCGCTACAAAGGAGCCTGTAATCAGGCCGGCTGCGGCCAGCCCCGCCAGCCCGCGGAACCACCAGGTTTGCCACCACGGAGGCGTGACGGTGATATTGAGCGAGACCCCTTCTTCGCTCCAGGCACCGTCTTCATTGGCGGCCAGCGCCCGGAAGGTATAATCGCCGGGGGGGAGGTTGGTGTAGGTGGCAAAACGGCGTTTGGCATCCACCTCATTCCAATCATCGTCAAACCCTTCCAGTTTGTAGCGATATCGGTTTTCTTCGGGGGAGGCGTAGCTGAGACCGGCAAACTCGATGGAAAAGACATCCTGGTCATGGCTCAGGGTGATTTGTCCCGTATCCCAGATTGGCTTTTGCAGAATGGATTCTTCACCGATAGCAAGGGATCGGTTGAAAAGTTGAAAGTCTGTCAAAATTATTGGGGGGGGTAGGGATTGTTGATTATGTTTTGGGGATAGAAAGCGTTTAGGCCGTTGATGCCCCCAAAGAACATTTCCCCCTGCTCATTTTGGAAAAAGGCGTTCTGGTTGAACCCGTCACTTTGCAGGCCATCATAAACATTGTAGTTCTGGAACGTTTCCGAACGGGGATCGAAATTAGAGATACCTTTGTTGGTTGATACCCACAAATGACCGGATGCGTCCTCCATTATGGCGTAAATGAGATTGTTGGGCAGGCCATCTTTTACCGTGTAATGGCTGAAGGTTTCAGTCTCGCGGACAAATTTATCCAGCCCGCCGCCAGTGGCTATCCACAGGGTGCATGATTGGTCTTCGTGAACAACAAAGGTCGCGCCGCTGCTCAGGCTTTGCGTGTTGTCGGGATTATGCCGGTAGTTTTTAAACTGCTCTGTCCGGGGATCAAAGCGAGTCAGTCCCTCTTCCCAACTGGTCAGCCAGAGGAATCCCGATTGGTCTTCATAGATCCCCCTGACAACGCGGGGGCTTGGATTATTCGGGTCTTCAGGATCAAGCAAGTAGTGATGAAACTCCCCGGTCTGGCGGTCAAAGCGGTTGAGCCCGCCATCCAATGTGCCAATCCACAATGTGCCGGCGCTGTCCTCGTAAATCGCCATGATGAAGTCACTGGATAGGCTGTGCGGCTCTTTCGGATCGTGGAGATACCGTTGAAAAAGTCCTGTTTCCCGGTCAAATGTATGCAGTCCCCCGGAAAATGTTCCCACCCAAAACACGCCGGCGCTATCTTCGTAAATGGCGCTGACGGACAAGCTTTCGTTCAGAGAGTGGGGATTGTCCGCATCCGGTTCATAGCGGGTTACTTGATTCTTGGCCCGGTCAAAGCGGTTAAGCACGCCGTCATTACCGCCCACCCACAGAATACCGGCATCATCTTCATAGATGGAAAAGACGAAACTACTGCTCAAGCTGTTGGGATTACCCGGCCGGTTTTTGTAATGGATGAACTGCACTGTTCCCGGGTCAATCTTGTTGAGGCCCGCCCCCTCGGTTCCAAACCAGAGCACACCGCCTCGGTCTTCGTATACGGAATCAATAATGTCGCTGGACAAAGCATAGGGATTGGTGGGGTCTTCCAGGTAGCGGATGAATTGTCCGGTTTTCGGATTAAATTGGTTCAGCCCTCTTCCGGTGGCCACCCACAATGTACTGGTTCTATCCTGGTAGACTTTTTGACAGTTATCATTGCTGATGCTTTTGGGATCATCAGGATCATGCTGAAAGTGAGTGAATTGCCCGCTTTCACGATCCAGCAGATTAAGCCCGCCCTCGTCTGTAGAAACCCAAAGGTTTCCGTCTTCATCCTCAAATACGTCTTTAACTACACCTGCGCCGATAGTGGTGGCATCATCTGGATTATGAAGGAAATGGGTAAACTGGCCCGTTTCCCGGTTAAAGTCGGCCAGCCCGACTTCACTGCCCAGCCAAAAGGTACCGGCTTTGTCCTGAAAAACTACCCGGATCTGTCTGCGGGTGAAACCGGGCGGCTCGTCCGGTGTGGACTGATAATGGGTGAAGGTTTCGCTTATGGGGTCAAATTGAGTCAGCCATCCGTCATCTGTGCCCAGCCATAAGAAACCGGACTCGTCCCGCCAAATGCTCTGGACAGCATTATTTTTCAGGCTATTGGGATTGCCGGGTTCGTGCCGGTAGTGGGTAAAGGTTTCACTTTCGGGCTCAAATTTGGTCAGGCCCCCAGTCATCGTACCGGCCCAGATGATCCCTGATGGGTCTTCGATGATAGCCCGGACAATGGTTCCGCTTAGGCTGTTGAGGTTAGTCGGATCGTTACGGTACACCACAAAGTTATAGCCGTCATAGCGGTTGAGGCCGTCGTGCGTGCCAAACCACATAAATCCGCGACTGTCCTGAAGGATGGTTTCTATTGCAGTGTGAGACAGCCCGTCCTTAAGGGAAAGGTGTGTAAAGCGGATGTCTTGACCTAAAGTGTTGTTGCTCTCGGCGTGAGAGGGTAGGCTAAAGAGGAGCAGCAAGGCGAATAGCGCTGATGCCCTTCCTTGTTTCGCCCTGCCCAAGACTCTCGGTTTTCTGTGTTTCAAACTGCGCCCTTATTGAACTTGTGGATTACTTGCTTTGAATGCTTTCTGGGAGAAAGCATCGTTTACCTTGTTCAAGAGAGTCTTCCTGGATCATTGCTAGCGCCCGACATACCGTATATAGCTAATCACCCTGATTCTAACAAGCGTTTTCGGGGGCCAATTTTCATTGGACTATGCATCGCGGATTGGATCCCGATCGAAAAAGCGGCCGCCCTAGAGCCGGCCATGGAGGACCTGCTGGAAGGGCGGAGGAATCGATGAGCACTGGCGTCAGTCCTCTGCTCGCTCCAGGTATCGGCTGGCGAGGGAGAGAATGCCTTTGATGTCGAAGTTTCCAGTTAATTCGAGCACCGCGCTCGACAGGGGTCGGTAGCGGGCGTCGCCGCCAGCCAATTGGCCAGCCCAGTCGTTGATGCTGTCGAGGCTCCCCATCTTCGCGAATCTCGCCAGCTCCTCCAGTTTCGCCTTCGGGGGCAGGGCGAATGCCTCCGTTTCTTCGCGTTCGCTTTCGCTGTCCTCGTATTGCCATTTCAAGGACAGGTGTTCTTCAAGCTGAGATGCCAGGTCGTTCCAGCTGATCGGCTTGTCTAGAAAAGCTGAATACCCCGCAGCCAAGACCTTGGCTCGGTCTTCCTTGGACACGCTGGC
>JAJFLS010000554.1 GCA_021772595.1 Opitutales bacterium | reverse complement strand
GGACATTCTTTTGGCATTTCCCGCATCGGCAGAATCCTGCATCTTCCGTGATGGAAGGCGATTGGAAACTGGTGCATAACATTGTGTCGAATCAATACGAATTGTTTGATTTGAAAAACGATCCTTATGAAGAGAACGATTGTAAATCAGTATACCCCGAAAAGACGCAACGTTTGAGTCGACTATTGGAGAAACACTTGCAATCGATCGGAGCGCAACGCATGCGACCCAATCCGGAATATAACCCGTCTCGTCCGAGGGGAAAGCAAAGGAGTTATGGAATATATTATTGGGAAGCAGGTGGAGAATTTCAACCGGTAAAAGATCCTTATCCTAGTTGGTTTAAGGAAGGAGATAATAAATGAGAATGGTGTCTTAGATTAAAACGTAAGTTGGCATTCATTAAACGATAAACGATAAACGATAAACGATAAATATGAAAATTAGAACCGTAGTTACAGTAATCGGCCTATTGATGTTCAATGTCGCATTTGGACAAAGCCAAGAAAAGTATAGCGAATTTGCTAAAGAAGCTTTGAAGCTTTACGAATCAAAAGAATACCAAAAATCTGCTGAAAAATATAAAGAAGCATTTGATCAAGTTAACGGAATAGCGCGTCCGAAGGATAGATATAAGGCTGCTTGTTCATACGCGTTATCGGGGGATGTTGAGAATTCATTTTATCACTTATTCAGGCTCGCAGAGAACCCAAAAATAAAATATAATAATTACGAGCATATCACAAAAGATACAGATTTAGGATCCTTACATAAAGACACGCGATGGAATAAGCTTATCGCGATTGTTAAATCGAATAAAGAAGAAGCTTAATCTATCAACAAGAAATTAATATGATGATGAGAAATTAGATAGGTATTGCAGTCATCGCATCCGTTGCGGGAATGGCATTCGCGCAGACGAGTGAACGAATGAAAGAACCACCGCCTCCAGCGGATGCGGATACTTCCTTTTAACAATCCTGTATACTAAATAATTATGAGTGACCTAATGACTGCGAATATGACTCCGGAACCCGAAGTCGATTTCATGAATATAGATGAAACTGATTTTTCCTCAATGACGAGAGCTCAGCAGATTCGCCATCTCGAAGTTGAAGGTTACCTTGTGATGCCTTCTATATTGCCTGAGAATACGATTCGAAAGATAAAGAGCGAGATGGCTCACGCTCCGATGAGCCATACCAGCTATAGCACGCAACAGACTCGATCGGATATTCAACCGCAATGGGTCAGCAAAACCGTAGCGGAGCTAATTGGCTTTCCGCCTACCATTGAATTCTTAACGGATTTAATGGGTTCTGATATCGTATTCAACAGGGGGTTTTACCAAAAGTCGCTTCCTAATTGTCCAGGCATTTCGCATCATACGGACGGCCAGCCTCACGGCTCCGACCTATTTGGCTACGAGGGAAGTTGCCCGCGCTTACTGCGTATACTCTACTATTTGGATGATCTAACTCCAAGAAAAGCTCCCTTCAGGCTCATACCACGCTCGCATATATCGTTTCATCAGGAAGCGAGTCCTTATGCTCGATACAAGTCTCATCCTGAGGAAATCACGCTCGTCGTGCCTGCGGGTTCAGCCGTGTTTCTCCCTGCTATGACCCTGCACGGCAGTCACCCCAATCTAAGCAACGAGTCAAGAGAGCTATTGCAGCTTGGCTACCGTCCCGACTGGGCCGGACCCACTGGGCCTGTTGAAGAATTCGATGCCAAGCTGGTCGCTAATGCTCCTGACATTGCCAGGCCTTTCTTGAAAAGTTTAAACACGACCGGCAGCGAATGGGTTCAGGAGCACAAACCTAAAGGTATGAGATCCGAAGCTCCTGGAATAAACCCAAGTCGCTGGGGTTAGGCCACACGGGCAAATTCACTCATGAAATCGATATTCGGGATTGCCATCATCAGTCTACTCTTCGCCTCATCCCTCACGGCGGACGAAGCCGGCGCGAATGAATGGTTGCAGTTTCGAGGGGTTCAGGGCGTTTCCACGGCCAAAGGCATTCCTGTGATGTGGGGGCTGGAAGACGGCGTGGCCTGGAAAAAGAAGCTGCCGGGAAAGGGATGGTCGTCGCCTGTTATTACGAAGGGCAAAGTGATCATGACCTACTCCAGCCAGGAGGAGGAGAAGGTGACCCTTGGAGTCGTGGCGCTCGATGTGAAGACTGGCGAAGTCCGGTGGAACCGCGAACTCTTTACCCCGGAATACGAAGTAGCTAGGAAACATCATCACAAAAACGGTCTCGCAAGTCCTACACCCTTTATCGAAGGAGAGGTGATTGTGGCGCACTTCGGTCACATGGGAACCGCCGCGCTAAAGGTGGAAGATGGGGGAGTTATTTGGAAACAGGAGCAGATAACGTACATTCCGGTTCATGGCTCAGGTGGTTCTCCGATCGTGATCGACGATGTTGTAGTGATCAACGCGGATGGCAGGTCCGACCCGGTCATTGTGGGGCTTGATCTGAATACTGGGGATGTGAAATGGAAAACGCCTCGAGATCAGGAGGTGAAGAAGAAATTTTCGTTCGGAACGCCTCTGGCGCTCAAGATTGACGGTCGGACTCAAGTCATTAGCCAGGCCAGCGGGAAGGTGTCCGCTTATGACCCGAAGGATGGCAGCGAGATCTGGAAGGTGCGCTATGGGGAAGGGTACTCGGTAGTGCCGCGTCCGATCTACGCAAATGGCTTGATCTACGTCGCAACGGGATTCGACCGTCCCACTCTTCTAGCGATTAATCCGGAAGGAGCGAAGGGCGACGTCACCGATACCCATGTGGTATTCAAAGAAGAGAAGTTCATTCCCAAAACTCCTAGCTTCGTGGAGCGTAATGGTTATCTTTATCTCGTTGATGACACCGGATCGTTGACCTGTCGCGATGCTAAAAGCGGCGAGATGAAGTGGCGCGAGAAACTACCTGGAAACGTTTCGTCTTCTCCCGTTTTGATTGGAGACAATCTCTAACTAGCGACGGAAGACGGCGTCGCTTAAGTGATGGAACTGTCGCCGGAAGGAGGCAAGATCCTCTTCGAACTCGACATGGAAGATCGGATCTTCGCGTCGCCCGCCATGATCAATGGCGCTCTCTTTGTCCGTTCCGAACGATTCCTGTGGAAGATTGTGAGATAACCGCCCTTTATTTTTATTTTTCAATCCTCAATTGGAAGTCTCATGACTATTTGTAAGTGTTATCTGTATACGTTGTTATCCGTTCTTCTGTTCGTTTCAGGTTGCGGGGTGAGTCCATTGTCGGATTCGCAAGGAGTCCGGCCTGAAGGCGATGAACGACCTAATGTGCTTTTGATCGTGGCCGATGATTTGGGCTATGCGGATTTAGGCGTATACGGAAGCGAAATACAAACGCCTAATCTGGATCGGCTTGCCAACGAGGGAGTCTTGTTGACTCAGTTCTACGTGGCGCCCGCTTGTTCGCCAACCAGAGCGATGTTGTTGTCGGGTACGGACAGTCACATTGCCGGGCTCGGGAATATGGCGGAATTAATGGCTCCCAATCAGAAAGGGCAACCAGGGTATGAGGGGTACCTTAACTTCCAAGTAGCGGCAATGCCGGAGTTGTTTAAGGAAGCGGGATACCATACCTTTATGACTGGCAAGTGGCACCTCGGAATGACGGAAGCAACCGGGCCCGCCGCACGCGGATTCGACAAATCGTTCGCCTTGTTGCCAAGCGGGGCCGGGCATTTTGGAAACAGGCTGCCGATCGTCGGTCCTGACAAAGCTAAATACAGCGAGGATGGAGAGGCGCTTGCGACTCTGCCTGAGGATTTCTATTCGACCCGCACCTTTACAGAGCGTTTAATCGACTATATAGACGAGGGTAAGGAAGAGGGCAGACCGTTTTTCGGGTACCTCGCGTATTCCGCGCCGCATTGGCCATTGCAGGCGCCTGAGGAATCAATCGCTAAGTATCGAGGAAAGTATGACGCTGGCTACGATGTATTGCTCGAGAAACGATTGCGACGCTTGAAGGAGCTGGGGTTCGTGGGCCAAGAGGTGGAGACGTTCCCGAGATTGCGCGGCGAGAGCGCCTGGGATGAATTGAGTGACGAGGAGCAGCGCTATCAGGCGAGGATCATGGAAACCTATGCGGCGATGGTGGACGATATCGATGTTTATGTGGGCAAGCTGATCGATCACCTCAAATCGATTGGCGAATACGATAATACCTTGATTGTATTTCAATCGGACAATGGCCCGGAGGCCCATAATCTCGACCATGGGTGGGAAGCTCTCGAGAATTGGGTCGAGGATTGCTGCAACAATTCCTTCGAGAATATCGGAGCTCCCGATTCCTATGTCTGGTATGGTCCCAATTGGGGGCAGGCGGGAAACACGCCTCTGAGGATGTTCAAGGGTTACGTGGGTGAGGGAGGAGTACGAGCACCGGCGTTCTTCCATTTTCCGAAAGAAATTCCGGGCGATTCGAAAACTAGCGAATTCGCGACAGTAAAGGACATTATGCCGACCTTGCTAGAGTTTGCGGGAATTGACCATCCGGGCGAAGGCGCATTTCAGGGTCGAGAGGTGGTTGCTATGCAAGGTCATTCCCTAGTTCCGCTCCTTACCGGCAAAGGGGAAGTGGATCGACCGCCTAACGATTACATGGGCTGGGAATTGGTTGGAAAACGCGCGATTCGACAAGGCGAATGGACCTTTGTTTATGTACCTTACCATGAGGTTATCGATGGCGTTTTGCCGGTTGCTGAGATGGATAAGTGGCAACTCTATAATCTCACGGATGACCCGGCCCAGATTCACGATTTATCCGAGTCACATCCGGAAAAACGAGCCGCGATGCTCGCGCTTTGGGATGACTATGCGGAACGCAATAATGTTATATTGCCGGATCAATTGAGCGGTTACTGAACAGGCCTTTTAGTATACCAAAACAACGAATCAATCCATTTGCATTCCCTAAAGTATATAATGTCTAACACCATAGAAACGCCCCCGTCCTCGCCGGAAAACAGCCCCGCTTCGAGCGAATATGAACACCAGCCCGTTCCCAGCAGCGCCCGTAAAGGCGCCTCCAAGTTCTGGGGCATGTACGCCGGAGAGCACGCCGCCGGCACCGAGTTTATGATCGGCCCCCTCTTCCTCCTCGCGGGCGTTTCGCTCCAAAACGTTTTCTTCGGATTGTTCCTCGGCAACCTTATGGCTGTCCTCAGTTGGCGTTTCGTCTGCGCCCCCATCGCCACCCAGGCCCGGTTCACGCTTTACCATCACCTCGAAAAGATTGCGGGCAAGTGGCTTGTCCTCATTTACAACCTGGCCAACGGCCTCCTCTTCTGCTTCCTCGCCGGGGCCATGATCACCGTGTCCGCCACAGCCGTTGGAATCCCCTTCGACATGACCATGCCGACCATCGACGACTTCTATCCCAATAGCGTCACCTTCGTCGTTATCGTCGCCGCCATCGGACTTCTTATCGCCATCGTCGCCTCGCTTGGCTACGACACCGTCGCCAAGTTTGCCAACGTCGCCTCTCCCTGGATGGTCCTCGTCTTTCTTGCCTGCGGCATCGTCGCCTACAAGCAGCTCGGCGCCTCGAGTTGGGAGGAGCTCAAGCTATTCTGGGGCGAATCCATTGTCTTTGCTCAAGACGGCAGCAGCGAGTCCACTATGGGGTTTTGGGGCGTCTTCCTCTTCGGTTGGTTCTGTAACGCCGCCATGCACGTTGGCATGGCGGACCTCTCCGTATTTCGCTTCGCAAAAAAATCCTTCGCAGGCTGGGCCACATCCGCCGGCATGTACATCGGCCACTACATGGCATGGATCGCCGCCGCTTTCATGCTCGCTGCACAGATCAAGCTCAGTCAGGACGCCAACCCCGTCCCCGGACCCATGGCCAATAATGTGGTCGGCCTCGCCGGCATCATTTGCGTCATCGTGGCCGGTTGGACCACCGCCAATCCCACCATCTACCGGGCTGGCCTTGCCTTTCAAGCCATGGCTCAGACCGTTTTTCCGAATGTATCCAGATTCTGGGCTACCTTTACCGCAGGAATCATCGCCACTGCCGCTGGCGCTTTCCCCGCCTTCGCCTGGCAGCTTCTCGGCTTCGTGGGACTCTACGGCACCATCCTCGCGCCCATTGGTGGGGTCATCTTCTTCGACTGGTACTTCCGCCGAGGCGGCGACGCAGTCGCTTTTCAGGCATCCAAGCCTGTTTCCTCATTCAATGTCGGAGTTTTCCACGCCAGGCTGATTCCCGTCGTGCCCTCCTTCTACCTCATCGTTTACCAAGGTTACACCGCGGTGAACTTCGTTCTGCCCTGCTGGCTCATCACCGGCCTCCTCTACCTCGCCTTTTCCAAGAAGCCTGAAGCAGCCTAATTCCAAAAAACAAATACAGAAATGATAATCATTCTCAGAATCATCTCCTACCTCGGACTCGGCCTCACCGTCGTGCCCTCAATCCTCTTCGCCGACGACGCCATGGGCCACGACAGCATGAAGACCGCCATGACCATAGGCATGGTCCTCTGGCTCGGCACCGCCCCCTTCGTCCAACGAGCCAAGCAAAAGCTCGTCCAAGACCCCCTCTAAAAGACAGGGTCTGAATATTACTAATCTCAAAAATAAAAATGAAACTATGAAGTTAATGCGATTTGGAAATAAGGGCTCAGAGAAGCCGGGTTTGCAGTTGGAGGGCGGAAAGCGGGTGTCTATCCCCGAGTCGTTCGGAGACTATGACGAAGCGTTTTTCGAAAGCGGCGGGCTGAGTCGGCTGAGCGAGTGGGCGAAAAGCGAGGGCGAAGCGGCGCCTGCTATCGAGGACGGTCTTCGTATAGGGGCTCCGTTATGTCGCCCGAGCAAAATAATTTGCGTGGGGCTGAACTATTCCGACCATGCCGAGGAATCCGGTATGGAGGAGCCGAAGGAGCCGGTATTGTTTTTCAAAGCGACCACCTCGTATCAGGGACCTTATGACGACTTGGAAATTCCGGCAGGTTCGGTGAAAACCGATTGGGAAGTTGAGTTGGGAGTGGTGATCGGCAAGCGGGCCAAACAGGTATCGAAGGAGAATGCTTTCGACTATGTTGCAGGCTACGTGCTTCACAATGACTACTCCGAGCGGGAGTGGCAACTTGAGAGGGGCGGCCAGTGGGTGAAGGGCAAATCTGCTGACACTTTCGGACCTTGCGGTCCATGGCTGGCGACGAAGGAAGACATTCCCGATCCCGGCAACTTGAGTTTGTGGCTGAAGGTGAATGGGGAAGCGGTGCAGAACGGGATAACGTCGAATTTGATTTTCGATGTGCCGACTCTGGTTTCGTATATCAGTAAATATATGACGCTGCTTCCGGGGGATCTCATTTCGACAGGAACGCCGGCGGGCGTGGGATTAGGGTTCGACCCTCCTCGATATCTTAGCTCGGGCGATCTTGTAGAACTCGGTATTGACGGATTGGGCACTCAAACGCAAATGGCCGTTTCCGGGATCGATGCCGATTTGTGAAAAACTGAATTTAAATGGAGAAGGACTTTGATCCAAACCTGCCGTCGATCGATGAATTACGCAATCGAGCAAGCAAACGAATCCCCCGTTTCGCTATGGAATACCTCGAAGGGGGGGTGCTTTCGGATATAAACCTGAAGCGCAATTTCGACGAAATCAGAAATGTTCAGCTGAAGCCTTGCTGTCTCGGGGACTTCTCGGGTGCGAGCATGGAGATGAATCTCTTTGGGGAAACCTATAGTTCTCCCTTTGGCGTCTCGCCGATAAGGCTGCAAGGGCTGATGTGGCCCGGAGCTACGGAGATCCTTGCGAAGGCTGCGTTCGAGAGCAATATACCGTTCGTTCTTAGCACCGATGCGACCGCTAGTATCGAGAAAGTGGCGGAAATAACGGAAGGCCGATGATTCTGGAATTCAACTTGTCCATCTAAATACATCAGTATGGGCTTCCTTTCATGTGGGAGCGTATTAAAAAGCAAGTATGCCAAAGAAATACGGATCGCCTGGCAGTCGGTCCCTACTATTGAATCCCAATTCTTGAATATTTTGGACGCTCTCTGAGGAAAACGAATGATGAAAAAGCGTACGCAAATATTTGAGCTAATAGGGCAAGCAAATTCGAGTACCTCTCGAACGAGTTCGTCGAGGCGCCAGTTGATGGCACGTCTTACGATTGGCTCCTCGGTGCTTTTCTTAGGAGACCCGCAAATTACCTAAACAATTGCATTTTGCTGCATCTACCTGCATTTAAATGCATGAGGATGAAGCCTCTATAATGTTTGTAAGAACTTGTATATCAATAAGTTTGGTGGAGGTGGCGGGAGTCGAACCTTTTGATACAGAAGCGCAAGCTATTGATATTCAAAGTATTTGCGTCGATTGTGATGCTCGATGCGCACAAATAGACTCACAAGGAATTGGCTCGGAGTATCGCGATCTGGCTCGAATTGTCGCGGCTTGGGATAAGCTTCTAGATGCACACAAGAGGGCGATAATTGCGATTGTAGACTCTTTTTGAGATTCCATGGGGGATTGATTGGTAGTTCTTTAAAATCAAAAGAGTTCAGAGGTATTTGGTAGGTCGTTCGATCTAGTGGGGCGTTTGGATTGGCAGTTGAGTTTCCAATTTCGTAGCTTCTCAGGGTCTAGCATATCCTTCGATTTGAGGTAGGTCAGTCCCGCATGATCTAGTTGTACAACTTCAGTATCCATCATGCCGCGTTTGAGTTTAACGAAATTACGAGATGCTAGGTCTTTTATGATGTAATCCGCTTCGAGATCGCTCTGGGCGATACGATCACGAATTTCGTATTGTGCCGTCCATCCCGGATGCTTACTGCCGATCAAGAAAATAGCGGCTTCCTCATTTTCGGTGAGCGTTTCAGACTCGATTACATCTGGTGGGATAGAATCACTTTCATCGGGTCGAAATCGCTCGTCATAGATTGGGAGCAAGAAATCGATGGCCTGACGAACGTTGAGCTTGAAGAATTCTCGTTGCTTCTTGTTCCGATAGGGTGCCAGTGTTTTGAAAGCTTCATCTTCAAATCGTTTGGAATCTGAAGTCGGAAAGATCGCTTCTATGTCGAACTTGTCGGGAACACCTGTCGTGAAAAGAGCCTTGCTTCTGTCTGTAACCGATTTCTTGGTACAGCCTATCTTCAGCAGGCCGTCCATGTTTTTGTTCGATAGGATATAGAGGTATTCCATCGCCTATTTATCTGTTGTACCGACTTTCTTCGGTTCTGCTTTTACGAGGTCCGCGAGAAGACTGGCGAATGGCTTGATGTCGCCATTCACAGCTGCTCGTTCCAGAGCTTTCATGTATGAATTGCGGACCTCGACCGGAATGACCGTCCATGGATAACCGCCGGAGGCGAGCATAACGTTCATGAGAAAGCGGCCTATGCGTCCATTGCCATCCATGTAGGGATGGATATAGACGAAGAAAAAGTGACCGAGAACAACGCGCACGGCCGGATGCTCTTCTTTCGTGAGGAGATCGAAAAACGCTTCCATGCTATCGGGAACGGCCCCGCGTTTCATGGGTACGTGCATCGAGCCTCTTATATAGACTTGCCCGCCGCGATATCCGGCAAGGTCGCCAGCCTGTAGTATGCCTGCGGTTACGCTTGGTCCGAATAGCTCGCGGTACCAGCTTCCATGGTCGCGGCGGGTTGTTTCTCCAGCGTTTTCGCCGCCAAGCGCTTTCTCAACGCTCTTTGAAACGGCCTGAAATGCTTGCCAGTAGCCGCGTGCTGCCATGGCGTCACGATGAGCACGGTCTGCCTCTACATCATCAGGATTCCACTTGCCGCTGCCTACGCGTTCGATGAGTTCCGGTGTCACGCGGTAGCCTTCGATGGAGAGCGAGTGGTAGGCATCGGTAACGTAGATATCATCAAGAGTCTTCATGTATTCGGCGTTGTCTTTGGGCGAGCTTGGAGGCTTCGGAAAGACTTCGATCACAGGCTTCCTCATGGCTTGCCAGAGCAGGTTGAGGCGATTTACGTAGGGCGACGTTTCCCTGTTGGGAAGGGAGAGTGTTGTTTCGTTCTCGAAAGGGTCGGTTTCCCGTACTGCGTAGCCTGCGGCGGTCATAGTCTGTATTATTTCATTGGCCATGAGGTCTCGTCCGATGTTACGGCATGCGCCGGCGAGACGTCCGGCAACGACGCTGTGACCGCCATTCAGCAGGTGGGAGAGAAGTATCGACGGCGATTTGAGCATTGAGAGGGCGGTGCGGGCGTCGGTTGGCGAGTGCTTGAAGTAGGTCGGAGCAGCGGCAATCAAGGCAGCTTCAAGAGCATAGAGTCGCAAGCCATCGATTTCGTCCGTATCCTCACCTTCGGGGATCGAGGTGCGGACATCCAGCATCGATGTGTCGTGAGGGAGGTTCACGACATTGTTCCAACCTTTGACAGCGTGAACAATTAGCTGCTGTGGTACGGTCCGGTTTCCGGCGTGTAGGGCGAGTGATTGTTCGGGAGAGAGGCTCCAACCGCTCTCGAAACGTTCGCCGAGATAAGCTGCGCAGAATTTCCAGTAGGAAGCGTACCATGCCGTACTTTCGCCGCGTGTTTCGTCAGGGCGCGCAGGTACATACCAGCCTTTCATGACTTCATGCAGAAAGCCGTTCTTAACGAGACGTTCGCGGTCAGTACGCGGTAGGTCCTTGGAACGGATTGCGGCTGCGCCATTCTCGCTCTGTAGCTTTTGGAGATGCTCGAGAGACTTTGCCAGATGTTCGGATGGAGATGCCATGTTACCCCTTCAAATTACGAAATATTACTGCTTCTAGTATATCTTGTTGTACTGTATCTAGTTTATTGTGTCAACTTATTGCTAGTTTATCCTGCTAGTCGATTTCTAGTTTTTTGCGGTCAACAGTCTGGATTGCCCAAGTCGGATGTTGTCGGAATTTTAAAAGCGAGGATTTGTTAATAAGATTTCCAGGCTCGTTGGAAACCCACGCCTTAGTGACTCACAAATAGCCCCACAAAATTTAGACACAACTTCGGTCTTTGGAGCCATTTTGCGAAGAGGCTGAAAGATCAAAAATGGCTTAAGCACATGAAGAACAAGCGAATACGAATTCAGTGCATTCAGTTTGGATTCTGGGGTGGCGGTATTTACACCCGCCACCTTTGGTTTCTTAAGTTATTATCAATAAGAAACTTACGAAAATGCTGGTGGAGGTGGCGGGAGTCGAACCGGGCTTAGCATTTCACGAATTTGCACTTATCTACATTAGTAGTTATTTAAAAGCAACTTGCGGATTGATCGAAATGCGTACAAATGAAAGTAGATGTATCTTAATGTTCAAAGATTGGCAAATAATTGGCAAATCAAAATAGCCGTTCACTTTGAGTTTTTAAGATAATTGTAGAAAAAACTTGAGTGTCTCAAATGGTGCTGAGGGAGGGAATCTAACCCGCCCTGGCGGTTCATCTATATGCAAATAGTTGGCAAAACTAATTATCTATTCTTTGGGAGAACTTTTTTTGATTGAAGCAATCCAATCCTGGCACTTTGCCTCGGCTTTATCTCCAAAGAATATCTTGCAGGTTTCTTCAGCTTGAGTAGCGCGTTAATGTTTTCCAATACGAATTTCCGATCCTCTGCAGTTACTTCCACATCCGGATTGTCGACCTGCGTGTCTGTTGTGCCAATCGAGGTTTTGTTTCCCATCGGTATGACAAAGAACAGGCGTCCGTCACTGGCGAAGAATGCCAGGATTCAATTTCCCTCGGTTACTCGATTTACGATTAGATGTCTGTCCTTGGAGAAAATATGCCGATGTTTGGTTTCCGGTATGGCCGTCGTAGCTGCCGGATGATCTCGTGGCTTTCCATGAAGCTGAAGTTTTCCTGGCGTTGCGGGCTCGATATCCAGTTCCTGAGATCGCTCAGCCGCTATCGACCGTGAAGAGCTGTTTTAACGTAGGCTTTGTTCGATTTGATTCGGCATTTTCGCAGGGCGAGTGAAGCGGCCAGCCTTGCAGGCGAAGGCGTTTCGCATCGTCTGAATCTTTTCGAAAACCTTTAGCGGTGAACGCTTTTCAACCGTGTTGCTGTTCGTACCCAAAATTAGGATCTATTTGTCAGAAGATAGTCGCCGTCTTTTTGTTCGATCACTTCGATAGGCATGGTGAGTTCCAGCAGGCGCAGAAAGCCTTCTATATTATCTGATCGGAATTTGGCAGTGAGCGACATATTTTCGATCTCGGGATCCTGAATGGAAATGGAAATGGGATTGTAGCGATTAAAGCTTTCAACGATTCGATGCAGAGGGGCCGCCTCGAATTCGAGTTTCTGGTGCTTCCATGCGAGGATTTCTTCCAGTGCAATCTCGGATAGCTCATCCGTTACCGGTGTGATCGAATTCGCTGTAAGCGAAATTATCGAGCGATTGCCGGCGGTAAGTCTTGGGAGTATGTCGTGAATGGCTACGGGCGTGTCTGCTTCGTTCTGAGTTGCGATCGGGCCCGCGACTTCCACGATTCCGTGAGTTACCGAAACTTCTAGTGTGTCATCGGTGAGATTGACATTGAATGCAGTGCCGATGGCTTTCAATTGAGTGCCACGAGCATTGACGATGAAGGGCCGCTCGGCGTTCTTGGCTACTATAAAATGGGCTTCCCCAGAAAGTAGATACAGTCGTCTCTCCTGTTTATCGAATCGATATTCGACTTGGGCGCCTTTGTTTAGCTCGACGATCGATCCGTCCTCAAGCTTATACCATTGGTAAGCGCTAGCCATCGTTCCGCTGACGGGGAGGATCCCATTGGAGCGGCTTATTGACTCCGTGAACGTAGTGAATAATAAAAAGAAAAGGGCGATGGCGGCTGCGGCGGCTAGCGAAGAAATCCAGGCGAGTTTAGGGACGTTTCTTCTTTTTCCGACTATGAGGTATGGGTTGGCCTCGTCGCTGTGTTCCGGGCGCCATTGAACAAGATGATCTAGGCGTTTCCATTTTCGTTGGTGTCGGGCAATGTATTCGCCGTGCCTAGGATCGGTGGCCAACCATTCGAAAAAAGCGTCTTGGTCTTCTGGAGAAAAGCCGGAGTCTTGCATTATAACCCAGTCGAGAGCGGCCTCATCGATTGACTGCTCCTCTTTAGATAGAGGTTTGTTAGATTCGTCAGGCATTTTATTATAGATAGCCGTTTGATTCCATATAGTCTACGCATTTGCGGTAGCCTATTTTTAGTTGAGCGGCGACGGTGTTGACGGAAAGGCCGAGCTTTTTAGCGATTTCCTTCTGCGGGAGGGAATACACTTTTCTCAAAATGAAAATCTGGCGACATCGGTTCGGGAGGGATTCGATGGCCTTGTTCAGGAATTCAAGCTCCTGATTCAGAGCGATCGATTCGGATACGGGTTCCATATCATCTATGACGTTTGCCAAGTCGAAATCGGTTAAAGAATCGAATTGAATGATTTTCGATCGGCGAATTCGATTGACGGCTAGATTGCGAGCGATTGCGAAAAGATAGGCTTTGGGAGCCTGCATCTCGCAATTTTCTCGAGCTTGCATCACTCGCAAATATGCCTCCTGTACGATATCGTCTATCTCCGTGTCGTTCGAGTATCGACTGAGCAGCCAATTGCGAAGAAATGGTTCGTGTGGGAGAAGCATCTCGCGAAACCATTTGTTTTCTTCTGACTCTTCGGGCGGCATTCGAGTTTTATTGGGATGAGCGTTGGGATCTTGATAACGCCGATCCGGAATTAGTCCAATCATTTTTTGGAAGTCAAGCATTGATAGTACTTGTGTCTTATTTGATAATTTGATCTGTTTACTAGCCGGAGATCTAGCGGCTTGGATGAAACGCGGGTCTCTTGTATCGGGGATATGTTTTGTTCGTTTTGTTTGCAGCTAGTAGATTTGAATGTAGCGGGGCAATGCGTTAAAATGTCTGATTTTTTTTTAACCCGATTC
>JAJFLS010000553.1 GCA_021772595.1 Opitutales bacterium | reverse complement strand
TGCAGCCTGGCTCGACTTGGCCCAACATGCCCGGCGCCCACTCTTTGCCGCCAAGCCAGAATTCCTTCTTGGCCTGACAGTTGATCACGGTTGGCAGACGATCGTTCACAGCAACTTGCCACGCTCGCTCCAGGGCGGGACGCATTTCTTCGGGTTTGGTTACGTACTCGCCGTTTCCGCCCAGCGCTTCGGAAATTTTGTCGTATCGAAGGTTTTCCTGGAACTGGTGCACGTGAGCCACGCGTGGCATGTCCTTGTATCCCGGCCATGTGCCCCACGCGTTGTTGTTGTATACCACGACAATAGCCGGTACGCGATATTTGGCCATCGTTTCAATTTCGAAACCCGAGTAGGCGAAACCGGCATCCCCCGTAACGGCAAGTATGGGACTTCCTTGATAGGACTTTTGCGGGCCTGTGCCCAGCTCCATGGCGATCCCTGCCCCAAAGGCATAACCTACGTCGGGACCGATGGATCCGTACTGGTAGGCGCCGTTGCAGATTTGACCCGGACGGAACGCGCGCAGCCGCCGGCGTGTGTATTTGCCTATACCGAAGCCTCCTGACACGACGGTCGTTTGCTCAGGTGGAATGTCGCCTTTGTAGAGGAAGTCGTGTAGTTCGGTCGCGATGACGGCGGGATGGACAGAATCTTTGTAGCCCAAGCCGATCTTGTAATGCTCGTCGTTTTCGTTTTCGAACTTGACGCGAGCGGCAGCTATTTCGGCAACCCACGAATCATGTTTCATTGCGGGAATCTTGTCGCTCAAGACTTCGAGCGCCGCTTTTTCGTCGGCGATGATTCCGATATCAATGGGCAAATTCCGCCCAATGTCTTCCGCGTTCGGATCAATGCGAACGTACTTGCAGTCGATATCGAAGGGGTACTCACCCATTCCCGGCATGCAATACTGACCGACCAGGATTGCCAGGTCTACGCTGTAAATGGATTCGGGCGACATGCTGGCCGAAAGCGGATGGCCGTCCGAGAAATGACCGCGCATGGGGCCGGATTCCACAACCGGGATGTTGGCCTTTTCAGCCACCTTCAGCAGAACGTCCCAGGCCTTGCTATAAAATACGCCCATACTCGCCACGATCATGGGGCGCTTGGATTTCTTGATCAGATCGATGAGCCGATCGATGTCTTTCGGATCGGGGTGAGGCCGGGACTCGGTGCGGTATTTTGATTTGTCGTAGTACCCGTCCAATTCGATTTCGCTTTCAACGGTCGATTCGGTTCCCGCCGATTCATTCACGAAATCCAGATGGACCGGGCCTGGCACGCCGGACTTGAGCTGTCGAAACGCATAGCCGGCGTATTCGTGAACGCGCTCTTTGGTTACGATCCGTTTCCCGTATTTTTTGATGCCTTCGGTGGTGGGCTGTTGATACCCACGCTGGATACGGCTTTGGGTGTCGTCACCGCGCAGAGACATATTGCTGGCCAGAACCAGTAGGGGAGTCCGGCAGGAATTCGCTGCCGCGATGGCGCAAATCATATTCGTGAATCCGGGACCTTCCGTACCCGATGCCGCAGCCACTTCGCCCGTAACGCGAATGAAGCCGTCCGCCGCGGAGCACATGGGGCCTTCCAGGCGTCCGCCATAGGTGGGTATGCCCTGGTTGGCGATAGCGGAGACGATGGAGTAGTTTCCCGGGCAGCAAAACATTGCCGCCAAGCCTTCGTCTTTACACGCCTTGGCGAATATATCAGCGCCGGTCGCGGGGAATTGGAATTCCTTAATCGGAGCGTCTTTGAAAACCTTGTGGGCCTCGGTACGTTGAATATCGTATATATCGCTTTTCTCCGTCGTCCGGACGGTCTCGGCTCCCACGACGCTCGCCGCGCTCGCAGCTCCCACCCCTAGCGCAGCCGTCCTCATGAATTTGCGGCGGTTGATATCCTGACTGGTTTGGGCTGCATCCACGTTGATCGCCTTGGTTTTCTTGCTCATGCTATCGCTCTCGTTTTGGTGGGTTAATCGGTTCGGCTCTAATCCTTGGGGACTAGGGCCTTTAAATAGTTTACGACATGCCATATGCGCTCGTCAACAAGGCGATCGGCAAAGGATTCCATATCGTTGTCCGTGCCTTCCTTTATGACTCTGAATATTTCTCCGTCGCGCGAGCCGAAGGTCCATCGCCCGTTGCTCAAGTCGGCAGGCTTGGTCTTCAGGAATTCGCGCATCTCCGTGTCGCCTTTCCCATTGGCCCCGTGGCATTTTACGCAGAAACGCGCATAGAACTGTTTTCCCCGCATGGCTGATGCTTGCGAGAACTCGATGGGATTCTCGAGAACGGGTTCCGTTTCGATTACCACGTCAGCGCTTTTTCCCGGGCCGAAACTACGGATGTAGTGAACGAGTTGCCAGATCTGATCGTCTTCGAGCAAATCCTTGAAGGCGATCATGCCATTGGGCGTCCCATTCTGAATGAGCGTGAACAATTCTCCGTCGGTTTGGCCGTATCGAAATTCGCCTACCGTGAAATCGCGGGGCTGGATGATCAAAGCCCGAGCCGTATCCGTCTGGCCCTTACCGTCCATGCCGTGACACGTGACGCACATGCGATAAAACGCCACGCGTCCCATGGACAAGTTTTCCTTGGTGAGCTCGAGAGGATTTACCAGAGCTTGCGAGGGTGGATGCGGACCGGGTTGACGCGCAGGCTCATTTTGGGCCAATGCCCCCTGATGGGCTATAACGGATGTTATTGTCCCAACAAAGAGAATGAAATATCTAGAGAACGACATTTAGCAGCCACAAGCTTTGGCGGTAATCCCTCCGTCATACGTATCCCGAATAGACTATTAGAGCTTTGGCCCAACAAATTCGATGATGTTGCCGTCTGGATCCCGGATAAGAATCAGAAAGACATCGGTAAATCCCGCGCTGGTAAGATCGACTGGCCCCTTGGCCATGATCGCTATATCGTTTTGTTTCAGCGTTTTGACCGTCGCATTGATATCCTTTACGAACAAGGTTTGGTAGCTCATTCCAAAAGTGGAATCGATGTATGTTTGATCCTGCTTTTTATGCTTACCGGGAAGCTGCATCAACTTGATTTTCGTATCGGTATCATCGCCTGACGCCGACATCATAACCACATCCAGTGCCTTGTAGTCGGTCAATCCGGCATCGCCTGTAAGCTTCGCAGGGACACCGAACTGGTTGATTTTGACCAGCCCGATCGACTCGTAGAAGCTAACGGACTTCTCGATATCCCGAACAATGATTCCGTAGTCGATGACACCGGTTACATAGTTGTTCTCAGATTCGCTGCGGGCCAGGATGGAAAGGCTAAGGAAAGCCAATAAAGTAATGAGCGTTTTCATATATACTATAATTTATGGATTAGTTAATTTTCGGTAAGTTGATAAAAAGAACTCGATTCGTGCCATGCTCTGGAATTGCTAGGACGCCCAATTCTTCTGCGTAATTGGGATCCGTAGGATTTTTCAATCCCGATAGCACGACTTCGAATCCGCTCTTTCCGACACGAAGCAAGTATCCAGACATCCAATCGGTAATGTAATACTCATCGCCCGCCTTTGCGATTCCCTCAAGATTTCCGACTCCCAAACCTTTCTTTAGATAAGGCTTAATCTTTTTCGTTTTCAAATCGACTGACAAGACAGCTCCCTTTCGGGAAGTTGCGAATGTAGCGGGATCGACGATCGGTCCCCAGGAGGCCACGATCAATTTGTTCCCATCTACGAACAATCCATCGGGCGTATCCAATTCCTCGGACTCGATAAATATCTCCACGTCCTTGCTTTTAGGATCTATGCGATAGATGCGTTGGGCGCTGAAGTCCGACATGTACAATTCACCATCGGGACCTAAGGCCACGTCGTTGAGAAATAACGGGTCGTCTACCTTGTAGAGATGCTTGATCTTCGCCGTCTTAATTTCGATTTCATAAAGCCCGTCTCGGTCCACTACATACAAAAGACTTCCAGCGATCACCATTCCTGAAGGAGCATCTAGGTTCTCTACCCAGCGGGGATCGATAACCGCGCCGGTTTCG
>JAJFLS010000552.1 GCA_021772595.1 Opitutales bacterium | reverse complement strand
GTGATGCTTTTTTCGGCGACTATCTCGGTACGGTTGCCACCGAAAAAAGCATCACCTTCGAATACGAAGACGCCATCGCCTTGTCCGGAGTTCTTGTCTTTAAAAACGCCGCCAAGATATTCAAGGAACGCGGTTTTCAATCGACTCTCCTAGCCGCCGCTTACCGGCACGAACACCAATGGTCTCGGATCATTGGGAAGGAAGTGCTCCAATCCATCCCCTACCCGTAGTGGCAGCAATTCCGCCAATCAGACGTCGCGGTTCGCGAATCCCTTTGGGAAGCGGAAGAAGAGGCGCTCTTGCGGGAGTTTCAAAAAAAGCTTCCCGAGTTCGACGCAGTCTACCAGGAAAACGGCCTGACCATCGATCAATTCCAAACCTTCGCCGCCTCGGATAGAACCATCAAGCGATTCATCGCGGGATACGAAACGCTTCTCGGCCAAATTAGGATCGCAGTCAGCGAGTAGAAATAAAAGCATCCCCGGGCAAGCCCCGAAGTATTCTCAGGTAGCGGCCGATCTTCCCTCATGCGGGACCATATTTTGTAGCACGACGGGTTAGGCAACATTATCGAATTAATTCGACTAGATCTGTCTCGCATCGCGCGAGCAGATCCGCTTTATCTTCAGCTCACCCTACATCAAACCGACCAATCCCCGTTTACAGCCACGCACCTCAATCTTTATGAAAGCGCTACAACTCACAGGAAAATGCGAATTTGAATACAAAGACGTCCCCGTTCCTGAATTCAAAGCAGACGAAGTCCTTATCGAAGTGAAAGCCTGCGGCATCTGCGGAAGCGACTTCCACGCTATAGACGGAAGTAGCGGGCGACGAATCCCGCCCATCATCATGGGGCACGAAGCTTCAGGAGTCATCAGCCAAGTCGGAGAAGCCGTCGACGCCTCCCTTTGGAAAAAGGGAGACCGCGTCACCTTCGACTCAACTGTCTACTGCGGAGACTGCTGGTATTGCCGCCAGGGCGACGTCAACCTATGCGAAGACCGAATCGTTCTCGGTGTTTCTTGCGGCGACTATCGTCGCGATGGAGCCTTCGCTGAATACGTCGCAGTCCCCTCCCATATTCTCTACTCGATGCCGGACGACCTGAGCTTCGAAAAAGCCGCCATGACCGAACCCGTTTCAGTCGTTGTTCACGCGGTCAATCGCACTCCCATGAAACTCGGGGCCAACGTCGTAGTAGTCGGAGCTGGCATGATCGGGCTCCTTCTCATACAAGCCCTACGGGCTGCCGGTTGCGGCAAAATCTTCGCTATCGATCTCGAATCAGATCGCCTCGAACTCGCTAAAGAGCTCGGAGCCGACATCGGCATCCTGGCGGACTCCGACGATATCCCCGGACAAATCATAGCGTTGACTGAAAACCGAGGCGCCGACCACACGTTCGAAGCGGTGGGCATTACCCCGACCGTGAACACCGCAATTAAATCCGTTCGCAAAGGCGGCTCAGTAACACTCGTTGGGAATCTTCAGCCTGTCGTTGATTTTCCGCTACAGGAAGTCGTCACGCGCCAAATTAGTCTAATAGGCTCCTGCGCGTCCGCCGGAGAATATCCAGAGTGTCTTGATCTCGTTGCGCGCGGCGCCATCAAGGTAGACCGCATCATCAGCGAAGTCGCGAAACTCGAAGACGGAGCGGAGTGGTTCAATAAGCTCTACAACAAGGAAAAAGGCCTCAACAAGGTTATCCTGCACCCTTAGGGCGATTCGCAAATGGAAGCCCTAAAAGTCGGCATCATCGGCCTTGGAAAAGTCGCCCACCTACACGCCAAGGCATTGCAAGGCGAGCCCCTTACCGAACTCACAGCAGTCTGTAGCAGAAATTCAGATACCGCCAAAACGTTCGCCTCCGAATACGGCGCTCATGGTTATTCCAACTTAACCGCATTCATCCAGGAGTCCGGCATCGACGCGCTCTGCATCTGCACGCCGCATCCCGCCCACGTCCACTCAGCAGTCGCCGCGGCCGAAGCAGGCATCCACCTCTTAATCGAGAAGCCTCTGGCCTCCTCCCTCCAAGACTGCGACGCCATCCTAGACGCAGCCGCCAAGACAGGAGTCAAGGTTGCCATGGTAAGCCAGCGTCGCTTCTACGAGCCGTGCCTCCGCGTCAGGCGAGCCATCGACGACGGCAAGATTGGCAAGCCCATCCTGGGAACCGCCACCATTCTCGGCTGGCGCGACGAAGCCTATTACCAAAGCGATCCGTGGAGAGGCTCGTGGGATCAGGAAGGCGGAGGCGTACTCGTCAACCAAGCGCCCCATCAACTCGATCTGCTCCTCTGGTACATGGGCGAAATCCAGGAGGTCTTCGGCTTCTGGGACAACCTCAACCACCCTTACATCGAAGTCGAAGACACCGCCATAGCAGTCGTTCGATTCAAAAATGGAGGCATGGCCAACATTCTCGTCAGCAACTCCTTCAATCCCGCCATTCATGGCAAAGTCCAAATCCTCGGGCAAAACGGCTCCTGCATAAGCGTACAGACCGACGGCGGGCAAATGTTCATCCCAGGCATGGCCGCGATCGAGGAACCGCCGCTCAACGACATCTGGTCAGTTTCGGGCGAAAGCGAACTACTGGATTCGTGGGCCCAAGAAGACACAGAATTCTTCAAGAGCATCAACGCTTCCGAATACTACCACAAAGTGCAAATGCGCGATTTCGCGGAAGCGATCAACGATGACCGCCCGCCGCTCGCAGATGGGTACGCCGGTCGACAAGTCGTCGAACTATTCACGGCGATCTATCGCTCCCAACGCGATCGAAAACCCGTCCAATTCCCGTTAATCCCGGAAACCGATCGACCCGATTTCGACGGCCGAAAACGAAGCTGACTAGCGACTTTCCAACGAGTCGACATTGCGCGGCTGGCCAGTTGTAGGAGCGGGTTTATCCCGCGATATTCATCTTTGTTCGTATGCGGGTCTACTCAATCGCGGGGTAAACCCGCTCCTACACTGATTTATTGGACAAACTCTAAATCTACATTGTTAGATTCCCGTTTGGCTCTTGTCTTTGGAAGTGCTCTCAATGGTTCCGCTTTAAAGTAGACAGTTCCGTCGGCGCCCAATTAAGTTCACTACAAATCAACACACGCTCGAGAACTCTGACCAAAGCGACCCGATGTACACCGCTCAACTTATCGGACCAATCCAAAGCAAGTAGCGCCAAATGCCCGACAAGGAAAAAGAGACTTCGATAGATCACATCGATTTCCCCGTCCAATGGGAGCAACAAAGCTACCGGATAATCTCGAAAACCAGGCGAACTTCCAGCGATAGATTTCGGATCGCCCTAAGGCCGTATTTTCTGGGCTTCAATCAGGTGGCGGTAGACGCCCCGATACACCATCCTTCACACAGTCACTCCAGCTTCGAATTGATTATCGTAAAGCAAGGCCCTTACCGATGCCGCTTGAACAACGAAGCGATCAAACTAGACACCAACCATTGCCTGCTTATCAAACCCGGCGATCTGCACGAAGTGGACTGTCGCCCCGGCCAGCGGCATTTCGTCCTGCAATTCGATTTGGAAGAAAAGGAACTAGGCGCAAACCGAAGTATCTTCGTTTTCAACAGAACCCTGAATTCAGCCAGACAAGCGTTTCGCTCTCCAATCGACGAGATAGAGCCCGTACTGCAATTGATCGCTACTCAATCGCAGAACGAGCGCCGTTTCGCTTCCGAGATTCAAGACTCTCTGACTGAATTCCTTTTCTGGACACTCATCACCCACATTCCCGAAGAGCGACTCGCGCCCGCATTCCGCAAGATGTCGAACGATCAGCGATTCCTAGACAAGTTCGAACGCGTCGCCCAAACCAACTCTGCCAAACATCTAACCCTCGATAAGCTCGCCAAACTCATGGAAGTGAGCAAATCGACCCTCGCAAAACGCTGCTCCGCGCTTCTCGGAGAGTCTCCCAGCCACTACCTTCTTCGCGGCAAAATCGATCTCGCCGTCAAGCTGCTTTCCACAACGAACATGCGTATAAAAGAAGTCAGCTTCGACCTCGGATTCCAAAACCCCTATCACTTCTCTCGTGTATTCAAACGGTTAACTGGGCGCTCCCCCACCGAATTCCGCAAGTCGAGCCCCGAAGACAACGAGCAACGCGAAACCGCAACGTGAACGCTTAGTCTAGCCTTTCTCCTCTCCTAACTGATTCCCTACAAATCTGTACCAAAAAACATTCCCTTATGACCCCAGAAACCACGTTTGATAAAGAGCTCTTTTTCATATTTTTCGGCTTATACATTGCCGCAATGATCGTCCTTGGCTGGTGGGTTTCGCGAAATCAGAAGTCGGGCGACGACTTTCTCCTGGGAGGGCGCCGTGTGCCTTTTCTGCTAGTTTTGGGAACCACTATAGCGACGATGGTCGGAACAGGCTCCAGCATGGGAGCCGTCGGCAAAGCCTACCAACAGGGTTGGGCAGGAGCATTGTTCGCCATTGGCGCCGGAATCGGTCTGCTTTTTCTAGCGAAGTTTTTCGCGCACGTCCGCAAATACAATTTCATGACTTTTTCGGAAGAGATGTCATTCTACTACGGAGGGAACCGACTCATAAAAGGCATGGTAGGCGTCGCCATATTCTTCGCATCCGTCGGCTGGCTAGGAACCCACATCCTGGGAGGGAGTATCTATCTCAATTGGATTGCGGGCATCGACATGACTTACGCCAAATTCATTGTCGCCTCCGCATTCACCATCTACGTAATTATCGGTGGATACACGGCTGTAGTTTGGACAGACACTATTCAAGCAGTCGTTTTGTTCTTCGGTTTCATTCTGATGGGTTATCTATGCCTCAACAAAATCGATGCCTGGAGCAACTCAGACGTTATATTCAACGTTCAGCATTTTGCATTTCTGGACTCCGACAATCTGCTGGCTTCATTGACAGTCATTATCAGCATGTTCATAAGCACCGCCACCGTCCCCTCCTTTCGGCAACGTATATACTCTTCCAAAGACACGGGCACTGTTCAAAAAAGCTACTATATTTCTGCCGTCTTGTACCTGCTCTTCGCTATCATCCCAGTCATCATCGGCATCACAGCGTTCAACCTGATGCCCGGCATGCCTATGGCCGACCAAGCCTTTCCCGAGCTAGTCACCAAGATACTTCCCGCCGGGATCGGCATCATCGTACTTATCGCGGGACTGAGCGCGGTTATTTCTTCCGCAAGCTCTGACGCCATTGCAGGCACGTCAATACTCCTTCGAGACGTCTTCATTTTGATCACCGGCAAGATGCCCCCAAAAGAGAAGGCGATCACATACTCTCGTTACGCCGCAGCGGCAAC
>JAJFLS010000551.1 GCA_021772595.1 Opitutales bacterium | reverse complement strand
TAAACAGCATGTCGAAGATGCGTTTCGGTTTATGCTCGGCCGGGATAGGTCGTCCGCTGCGATTGAATGACATGGTTTGGGCGCCCCGCGGAGATCCGGTACCGCCATCGGTAGACATGACGAGCGATGAAATACGAGTCTGATCCCCCACATGCGCTGCATACACCTGGTCGAGAGATATGCTGTTCTTGTAATCCCCCCTGGCCCCGGTAGCTGCTCCGGTAAGAAACTGATCGGCATTCGAGTGACCATGAATCGTTCTCGCTCCAGGATGAGACAGTCCGGACAACACCGTCATTTCACTTTTCAGCGGTTCCAGCGGATCGAGGCATTTAGTGAGTTTAAAGTCATTGCCACTTCCGTGGGGAAACCAGCTCCAATTCTGGAAAGCGGGGTCTTCCTGGCGTGGCATCGGTACTCCGTCCGGCAAATAGAAGCTGGCGAAGCGTTTCTTGGCCGCTGGCTTGGCGGACTCGGCCAGCGCAGCGAAGGTTTCGAAATTCGGAAGAGCGAGGGCGAAGCCAGCTACTCCACGAAGAAATCTACGTCGGCCGATGGCGGAAAATTTAATTTTCATAGCTGATTCTTTCTTGAGGCTATTTTGTCAGGAATAGATCGCTGGTGACGATAAACGATATAAGGTCACCGAGTCGATCTCCACTCTTTCTGAGATTGGAGGCGATTGCGTCGATACTGGCGCGGTCGCTGAAGGTCAGCGGGCGACCCAACGCGTAGGTGGTAAGCTTATGCGCCATGGCGTGGGAGAATTGATCCTGACGGTTCATCAGGAGAAAACGTTTGAGGCCATCGATGCCCTTTAGCTTTTGGTTGTTAAACAGCACGCTAGAAGCATCGACGGGCTTGCCGTTGACTTCATCTCTCCAAGTCCCGACAGCATCGAAGTTTTCGAACGCGATTCCCCAGGGATCGATTTTGGCGTGGCAGGATATACAGGCCGGATCGTTTCGATGATCCTCCATACGCTCTTTCAGGGTCATTTTCGCAACTTCAGGATCGGCGATGTCGATCTCCGGGACCGCAGGCGGTGGCGGAGGAGGAGGATCGTGCAGCAGGTTTTCAAGCAACCAGATGCTCCGCTTGAGCGGATGCGAATCCTTGCCATCGGAATTCATGGCCAGCAGACCTGCCTGAGTCATGAGCCCGCCACGCTGGGTCTCAGAGCTTAGTCTTACACGCCTGAAATCGTTCCCATGTACATCCTGCAGATCGTAGTGGCTGGCAAGTCGCTCGTTGACCATGGCGTAGTCGGCATGGAGGAAATCCATAATGCTACGGTTCTCTCCGAGGACCTCCTGAAAGAAAGCGACCGGCTCCTCACGCATCGATTCCTTCAGATCCGCGTCGAACTGAGGATAAAGGCCTTCGTCCACCTCAAGAAAATCCAGAAGTTGCATACCGAGCCATTGCTTGACGAAGTGTTCCGAAAACCGCTCGCTCCGCGGGTCCGCCAACATGCGGCGGGTCTGACGCAACAAAACTCTGCGGTTCTTCAGCTTCTTCTTCGACGCCAATTTCAGGAGCTCATCGTCGGGAGCGCTGGACCACAAGAACATGGAGAGACGCGTGGCCAACTCGTATTGAGACAACGCTTCGACACCACTCTTTTCTGGATCTTCTTGAACGAGGTAAAGGAACTTTGGAGACGCCAGGGTGGCAGCCAGAACTTCGATCATCGCCTCCTGAAAATCATCAGACTTCGGCCTCACTTTGTGGAGCAGAGCCATATGCCGATCGATCTCCGCATCGGTCACGGGTCGCCGCCAGGCCCGATACATGAAGTTCGCCAGCACTTCCCTCGCGTAGGTCTCCTCGTTTTCCTTATTCTTACTATCGATGAAGATACGGGTGTGCGATTCGGGCGGCCACTGTTCATAGCGAGAAGCCGTTACCTCTAGATAGTGGATCTGAATATCGGCTATCGTATCCGTATCCATACTTCTATTGCTATCACTATCCCGACTTCGACCTCTATCGTTATTCCCCTCCGGATTTTGAGTCGCATTCTGGAAGACTAGGTACTCTGACGGATTGGGATAGCCCCCTAGTTCGAGTATGTTGCGGTAAGGATTGCGGCGCAGATTATCGAGAGCAAATTCCCATTCATAGAACTGCGGCTGATCCGCAGGAGCATCGATGGCGATATCGTGGCTACTGACTCTCTGGGAGTTGGAGGCATTGTTGCTCCCTTTAAAACCAAAATCCAACCTGAGGCTCGGAACGCGATTTTCATCACTAGAAACACGAGAAACGAGCGCCCGCAATTTGAGGATCCCGTTGTCAGGAAGTGTGTCGCCGAGATCGATTTCATGATCATCGCCAATGGGAAGGACGAGGAGATATTGAAACTCGGCCGGGACTTCCGGATGCGTTGGGCTAGGGTAATGGACATTTGCCGCCTTCCTGTGACTGTATCGAACAACCCGACGCTCCCCCGTATCCGAATTAAGGATATGAGATCTCGAAGGGTTTGCAAAACGTTCGGCCTCCAATTCTTCTAACGCTTCTTTCAATCTGTCTGGTTGTTCTTCGAATTTCTCTCGAAGGTTCTCCACCCTATCCTCGTAGGAGGAGGCTACCACATTGGCGTGACCATCCTCCATGGAAATTCCATAGTAGATTGGTTCTGGACGCTTCCCTTTAACGGTAGCTTTCTGCAGCGCATCGCGACCGATCTCCCGGTAGGTCTGAAACTGCACCGCGGACATTTGCAGCATTTCAGAATTATTCTCAAAGCCATCTTCCGAGCGCGTCTCCGGTGGCAAGTCGCTGGCGAGGTCAAAGTTCAGTCCTAACAAATCTCGTAACGCGTAGTTGTATTCGTAGCGCGTCATGCGGCGGAAAGACGAATGCGTCTGCTCGCTACGAAGCGCTTGAGAAGCCAATTGGATTTCAGACGAGAGCCAATCGATCACCTTGCCGCGATCCTGGTCAGCCATCTCCTCCTCGTCTTCGGGAGGCATCTCGCCGATGCTCAAAACGTCCATGACATCGAGCCACCAATCGACATCGTGTCCTCGCAGAAGGTCGGGATCCAAAATATCGATACGTAAATCGCCCTTCTGCTTCTCCTTCCCGTGGCACTTGAAGCAGGTCGCATCCAGGATCGGCCAAATCTCAGCTTGGAACGTCGCGAGGTCCGGCTCAGGTGTTCCCGAGACGATGGAGCGAGATCGTTGATTCTTGTATACTGAATGAAGAGCCCCGGCCTCCCTCGCTTCCTCGAGAGTATTGACCGGCAACTGAACAGGGGCCGGAGCCGCTTCAGCCGGTGTCGACACAGCGCTTGACACGCACGCGGCTACGAAGACTAGCAGGTAGGCAAACGACGTCTTCGCACCCTCTTGAATCGCAGGTGTATAGGCGGACATAACCCTCTTCCTAAACGCATGAACCATGGATATCTTGTAGGGTTCAATCATTGTCACATTTCATTGACTCGATTCCGGGAGAAATTCAATTGGGGTCAGCGGGCTATCCTCGGCGAGTTCGAGCACTCTTTCAAAGAAATAGTAACATACCCCGCTAACGCATTCTATCCGGTATTTACACTATACCTTCCCTGAAAGTGCAATCGCCGATCCACAGTTTGTCAGGTTATCTCCGAAACACCGCAATCGCTTTCGAGGCCGAGATCACCGAATCCGTATCCCGTTTATACGGGATATGCGTTATCAAAGGCTTGCTGCTAGAATAGCGGCGGAGTATCCTCGAAATAAATCCTTTGCATAGCTCTTCAACTCATCGAGCGGCGGCGCTTTTATCACGACAGGAGCTTTCAACTTCCCTCGCCCTTTTTCTGCAATCGTTCAGACCCTAGCCCTTTAAAAATCATGAGCAATTACTTTAGCCGCATAAAAAAAGCGCTTCTAACCCCGATCATTTTATTCTGTGCTTTGGGATACTCGCAGGATCTCATACAGGATGATCTTGCACTCGATCTAAACGCCGATATCGGCGTGGCTACTGAGGATGACAACAAAGTAACCACTTGGGTAAACCAGGCCCCCAATCCAAAGGCGATAGCCTTCAATCACACAGAAGAAGGGCGCACCAAGACAATAATCAGCCAGACTGAGCTGGGTACGGGACGGCCAACCCTTTTAGAAAAAAGTAGTGAGATCAATGGACACAACAGCCTCATCTTCAGAGAAGATGAATTGATCAACGATAATGACGAAGCCTTTCACGGAATGATGACCGGAGGCGGATACACATGGTTCGCAGTAATTAAGCCCTACGAGCAAGCCGGGCCTGGAAAGATCAACTCCAACTATCCAAACGCCTTTTTCGGAAATCTTCGAAACACGGCGAAGCCTCAATTAGAAGGGGGACAGTACGCAGGCTTCTGGGGTTCTTTCTATCCCGACGGAAGAGTATATATGGGCTCTCGCAATGGGCTCAGCGAAAAAGTCCGTGACGGCGTCAATACCCCTGAAGTAGCAGGCCCTCCCCCTTCCGTCAACGAATGGCACATCATTATGGGCAGGCAGGGCTCTGGACAGGGAATCGTTCAACTAGAACTCTTTGTAGACGATCCCTTGGAGGCGGCTAATTCCCATGATTATCCTGTAGGAGATGTAGAGCCCAGCCGCATGGCGATCGGCACCGAAAGAAATGCTATAAACCACCAGGGAAAAGAATCCTTCGATGGTGAACTAGCCCGGCTTCTGATGTACGAAACCGCTCTGAGCCAACAGGAAATGCAGGAAGTCTACGACTACCTGAGGAATGTCTATTTCAAATAGCGCGAGCGCTAAAAAATCCATTGATATCAGATTCCTAATCCGCTTCCATGGCAAATGTAGTTATCCTCAAGAATCGCATTAGCCCATGCCTAGAACTACGATATTCATTTCTCTTCTTTACAGCATCCTGTTGATCGCCTGCGATCCCCAAAGCAATGACGTTCCAAGCCAGAACGCCCAGATCTTCGCGAAATCGAATCTGCATGTGTGGGCCTACGAGGAATACGATGCAGTTGATCGCACACCCGAGGAGCACGCCCAAGCGCTCGTCGATCTCGGCATCGACAAGGCCGGCTACATCTCCCGGAACGCAGAGCGCGTATCCGAATTTGAAGTCTACTTGAAAGCCTATCGTGAAGCGGGAATCGAACTCATTGCCGTGTGGACGCCCATTCATACGGACGCTCCCCTGGAGGAAGTGCAAGTCCGAGAATTCTTCGAAGTCGTCGACCGTCACGGGCTTAACATCCAGTGGTGGCTAACGCTCGAGCAGGACTTCGACGCAATGCCTGAAGCGGATCGAGTGGACGATGCATTGGCTCGCTTGAGACCGCTTGTGGAGAGAGCGAATCGCAGCAATTGCCGTCTCGTCATCTACGGACATGGTCCGCATCGATGGTTCACTCAGGCTGAAAACGAGATTGAGCTCGTCGAACGTTTGAAGTCGGAAATGCCATCCGCAGAACTGGGCATCGTGTACAATTTCCACCAGTCGCATGCCCAGATGGGTCGCCTCCAAAGCGTACTGCCGCAGCTCCAACGCCATCTTGTTGCCCTCAACCTCAACGGCATGCGTTCGGACTTCACTAAAATAGAACGCATCGGGCGCGGTGATCGCGAACGCGAAATGCTCAAGATCATATGCGAATCCGGCTGGCAGGGCCCCACGGGCATCATCGCTCACGATCGAAATCAAGACGCAGCAGACGTTCTTCAGGAAAATATGGATGGCTTGAAAACCATCCTCAGCGAATTCGGTCACCACGAAGTGGCGGCGAGCTATTAAAAATGCTCAAAAATTTGAATAACTTCGAAAAACGGAGGACTGAGACCAGTCCTCCCTACCATAAAGCAAATTCAAATAAGGTAGGGAGGAGCGGTTCGCTCCTCCTATTTAGCCTATTTTCAATAGTGTCGATTTCTGCAAACCAAAGCCTACACGCGAACGACGATTCCCACTACCGCAATTGGGAGACAGTGGGGGGCGATTCCGGGATCACCCGCTACTCCAATCTCGATCAGATCAACAAGACGAACGTATCCCAACTAGAGGTCGCCTGGACTTACAACTCGGGCGACGCGGGAGAGCGATCAACGATTCAATCCAATCCTATCGTCGTCGATAGTATCCTATACACAACTACGCCGAATCTCGACTTGGTCGCTTTGGATGCGATGACTGGCGCGGAACGCTGGAGGTTTAACGATTCGAGCAAAGCTGAAAAGGGTCCCGATACGAACCAAGGGCAGTACTACGGCCTCAATCGCGGAGTCGCGTATTGGAGTGATGGCGACGACAAGCGAATCTTGTACAGTCGCGGTTACAACATTCTGGCCGTGAATGCGGACAAAGGAAAATTGATCACTGATTTCGGCGACAACGGTCGGGTCGACATGCGCTACGGTCTCTCTAGAGACCCTCAATTCGTCGGCATCGCCAATCCAGCCGCGGGCGTTATCTATAAGGATCTCTTCATCGTCGGCTCGCGCGGCAACTCCCCCGGTACAGTCCGCGCTTACAATGTTCGTACCGGAAAGATGGAATGGAAATTCAACCTGATCCCTGAACCCGGTGAACGATTCGCAGACACCTGGCCGGAAAAGGCTCATTTGAAAGCCTATGGGGCCAATGTTTGGAGCGGATTAAGCGTCGATGTGGAAAATGGGATGGTCTTCTGCTCCACCTCCAGTCCGAAACCGGATCTTTTCGGATGGCAGTATCCAGGAAAAAATGACTTGGCCAATTCGGTGGTCGCACTGAATGCCGCCACGGGCGAATACGTCTGGCATTTTCAGGAGATCAAGCACGGTATTTGGGACTTGGACCTGCCTGCCCCCCCAATGCTCGTAACAGTAGAGCGCGACGGGAAGCAAGTCGCCGCGGTAGCCCAGGTCAGTAAAACAGGCAATACCTACTTGCTCGATCGACTGACTGGCGAGTCGCTCTTTCCGCTTGTCGAGCGCCCCGCCCCTCCATCGGACATCGCCATCGAGCAAGCCTGGCCCACTCAGACAATGCCGCTGCTTCCGCCCCCATTTACGCGTCAAGAAGTCACACTGGACCAGCTTACGACTCTATCTCCGGAAGCCCATGCCGATGCGGTTGAGCGGTTTTTGGAGACTCGCAACGGCTGGTTCACGCCGATCAGTCCGAAAGGTACGCTCCTCTACGGAGTACTAGGAGGCGCTGAATGGCCAGGAACTTCATTTGACCCCAATTCTAACCTGCTCTATGTTGCGGGCAACAACCTCCCATTAATCATTCGTCTTGATCCAGTAACCGGTGAAGCTGCCAACGGAGCCGTCACGTTCTCTACAACCTGCACCATGTGTCACGCAATCGAGCGCTTGAGCGGGACAGCCCGCCGATACGAACCGGAGGCGCTCGAGGAATTGCTCGAAAACGGTCGGGGGAACATGCCCTCCTTCGCTCATCTTGGCGATGAGGCGATCAATGATTTGGTGGAATTTCTACAAATCGATCCCAAGGAAGACAATAAGGAACCAGTGGATCCGGATTTCGTACCCCAAGCCTATACTTTTAGTGGTTTCACCAAATTCCGGGATAAAGACGGATACCCTGCGGTCAAACCGCCTTGGGGCGTTCTTAGCGCGATCGATCTCAACAAGGGAGAAATTGTCTGGCAAACTCCGATTGGCGAATACGAAGAGCTCGCCAAGCGCGGTATCCCCCCTACGGGTACGCCGCTTTTTGGGGGACCCACCGTTACGGCGGGAGGCCTCGTTTTCATGGGCGGGTCGACAGATGAAAAATTTCGCGCCCTCGACAAAGAGACAGGCGAGATTCTCTGGGAAACCAAACTTCCTTTTGGGGCCTACGCTAACCCTTCGACCTATGAAATCGACGGCAAACAATTTGTCGTCATCGCATCCGGCGGCGGCGGGAAAAACGGGACGACCTCTGGCGACGCATACGTCGCATTCTCCCTTCCAAGGGCCTTTTAGATCCGACTAACATGCAACCTCCAGCTTCAGGAAAAGCTCGTCGAATTCGTACCGGAGTATTGGATACCTATACATGTAGTCCACGCTTGATTCGGATGGCAAGAATTGCTCTATTGCTTCTGATGTCACAATTGCTGCGCCTACCCCTAGCCACAGTCTTTCTTTCGGTTCTGCCGACCCTTTCGGGGGCCTCCTTGAATGTGCACGAGATTCCGCAACTTTCTGACGAGCGATTGCAGATAACGCTTTACGCCGCCGACCCGGACATCGTCACTCCGATCGGGGGAACCGTGGGTCACGGCGGCAAATTTTATGTTATCGAGAGCCATACCCACAGTCCATCTCAAAATTACACCGGACCCGACCGCGATCTCATCAAGGCCTTCTCGGGCGAGAAACCGGATGGGACATTCGAATCGATGAGCGTGGTCGCCGATGACCTCTACCAAGCCCAAGCCTTAGGCTTCGCACCCGATGGGGCGCTGTTTGTCGTCTGCACGCGGGAGGTGCTCCAATTGCATGATCGCGATGGCGATGGGCATTTCGAATCCCACACCCGTATCCTGCATTTGGATCCTTACGAAAAGCGAGGTAACCCGCATGGACAGATGATGGGCCTCGCGTTTTCCAACGACGGCTGGCTCTACACGGCGACGGGCACGACGATTGACGACTGGATCGACAGCTCCGGCAAGCGTCTCGAGGTCGGTCCCTATTGGGGCGGGATCATCGCGCGCTGCCAACCCGACGGCACTCAGCTGGAACGCGTTGCTTGGGGATTCTGGAATCCCTTCAGCCTCATTTTCGACCGCAGGGGACGTTTGCTGACGGTCGACAACGATCCCGATCACCGGGCGCCCAACCGACTGCTCCATATCGTTCAAGGCGGGGACTACGGCTACAAAAAGAAGTACGGGCGATACGGACTGCACCCCTACCAGGCCTGGGAAGGCGAGCTGCCCGGAACTCTACCGATGATCGCTGGTATCGGAGAAGCCCCTACAGCTGTGCTGAACAGCAATGCCGCCGCTTTGCCCGCCGACTACCAAGACACGATCCTTGGCGCGGTATGGGGCGAACACAATCTAACCGTGTTTCGAACAGAGCCCCAAGGAGCTTCATTACAAGCGACCAGTGAAATACTTCTCCAAGGGCGCGGACACGACGACCTCGTCTCCCCCTTTCGTCCCTCTGGGCTAGCGGCCAGCCCCGTCGATGGATCGATCTATGTAAGCGACTGGATGCTCATCGACTACACCACGCATAAAAAAGGCCGTATTTGGAAAATAAGCGCAAAGCCAGGCGTTGAGACGCTCCCGCCTCGACAACCCTTCGAACGCCAGGAACCGACCCCCGAGCTCGCCAGAATGCGAGCGCTGGCCAAAATAAGAGGAAGCGAGAACTATCCTGCGTTGCTCGAAGCGGCCGTCGATGAGGATCCATTCATCCGAAATGCCGCTTTGAATGCCGCTACCCAGCCCGAGTTTCGCGACTCTGTCGTTCGTGATCTCAATCATTCAAACGCGGAGATCCGCCTGGCCTCCTTACTCGCCTTGCGTCGCGCAGACGTGGCAGACCCTGAGATTCATATTCTACCGAAGCTGCTCGATTCGAATAAAG
>JAJFLS010000056.1 GCA_021772595.1 Opitutales bacterium | reverse complement strand
TTGCCTCCATCGAATTGGAGCGGAACTTCAATCGCAAGGTTGACCAGACGCTCCATTATCTGGAGGGCACTCTCGCCCCGGTGCTGCGGAGTTCCGACCACGACACAGCGGCTCGAGTGGCCGAAACCGCAATGAGGGATGATATAGTCGTCGGGGTGACAATTAAGGACGACGAGGGAAACAGCATTTTCTCCGCCCGCGAGCAAAACGGCAACGCAGTAGTGACTCGAACCCAGCCGATTCACTTCCAAGACAGGATACTGGGCGAACTGGAGTTGCTCTTCTCCAGAGCTCCCATGGTCCACAATCTAGACAATATCTTGTGGATTAGTTTAGCGGTCTGGTTGCTGGCCATGCTCAGCATCCCGGTGCTTACTCGGCTTTTCATCCGCAAATACTTTCGCGGGCCTATCGCCGCCTTCACTGATCTGGCCCGATCCTATCGCGAGGATCCCGAAAATCCTCATACAAACGAAACTCACTTTCTCGAGTTCCAACCGATCGAAGACGTCGTGAGAGACCTTGCCTGCGATGCGTTCACGCAGCTGCACGAACTCCGGGAGAGCGAAGCTAATTATCGGACAATATTCAAAAACGCCCTCTACGGTATCGCCATCACCGGGTCCGATTTCGAATTCGTGCAAGTCAACGACGCCTGGTGCAAGCTCATTGGCTATAGCGAAGAAGAGTTGCTTGGGAAAATGGGCATCCGCGATGTAACCCTTCCCGACATGATCTCGGAAAGCATGGTTTTGATGGAGAAGCTGATCAAACGAGAGGTTGAGGAGGGACGCCTGGAAAAGCGCTACGTGACCAAGTCGGGCAAAATCGTCGACACCATGACGTTCGTTCGCGGCATCTACGACGTTGACGGTCGCTATCTGGGGAATGCCGCCTCGATCCTGGATATCACGGAGCGCAAACAAGCCGAGAAGGAACTCGAGCAACACCGAGAACATCTGGAGGAGCTCGTAGAGGAGCGAACCCGGGAATTCACGGAAAGCGAAGAAAAGTACCGCACCCTCTACAACAACTCTCCTGGACTGATGATCTCGGTTGATGTCGAAACTCGGAGGATCGTCGAATGCAACGAAACCCTCCTGAATGAATTGGGCTTCACGAGGGACGAGATTATTGGAAAAGAAGTCTTCGACGTCTACCATCCGGATTCCGTCGAAGCGGCCCAAAAGGTCTTTAAGCACTTCGTGGCCACGGGAGAAGTGCATGACGCCGAACTCCAGCTCTCCAAGAAAAACGGGGACAAGATCGACGTCCTGCTAGACGTCACCGCTCGGACCGACAAGAAAACAGGCAAGCTGTACACGCTGTCGATCTGGCGCGACATCACCGAGCGCAAACGAATGGAACAGGATCTCCGCAGAGCCAAGGAACAGGCCGAAGCCGCCAACCACGCCAAAAGCTCGTTTCTGGCCAACATGAGCCACGAGCTGCGCACCCCGCTCAACGCCGTGCTGGGATTCTCCCAAATCATGCAGAGCCAGGATGTGACTCCCCAGACCAGCCGGCATCTGCGCATGATACGCGAAAGCGGAGAGCACCTACTCACCCTTATCAACGACATTCTCGATCTCTCCAAAATCGAAGCCCAAAAACTCGAGCTACAGCCTCAGCCGATCAACCTCCCCTCTTTTCTCAGAACCATCATTGGAATCATCAGCGCCCGGGCCCAACAAAAGAGCATCAACCTCGTCTACAAGCCCGATCCCAAACTGCCCACCAGCGTTAAAGCCGATGAGACTCGACTGCGGCAGGTCTTGCTCAACCTGCTCGGAAACGCTGTCAAATTCACCGACAAAGGAAGCGTCACCCTCCGAGTCAAAGTCGCGAATAGCGAATCGACGTCCAACATTCCTCAATCTTCATTCTGCACTCTTCATTTCTCAGTAACGGACACGGGCGTTGGAATACCTTCAGACAAGCTAGAGTCGATCTTCCAGCCCTTCGAGCAGATCACCGAAACCACCCGCGAAGGCGAAGGAACCGGGCTCGGGCTCGCGATTAGCCACAACCTGGTCAAGGCCATGGACGGCTCTCTCCAAGTCGAGAGCGAGGAAGGAAAAGGCAGTCGATTCTGGTTCGAGACGACCCTGCCAGTCGCCGGAGCCGTCCTTGCCAACGCCAATCGTGAGCTCTCCATCATAGGCTACGAAGGCGAGCGCCTCACCGTGCTAGTCGTCGATGACGTGCCATCAAATCGGGCTGTTCTGATCGACATGCTCCGTCCGCTTGGATTCGTGATCATTGAAGCTGAAAACGGTAGCGAGGCGCTTGAGATGGCCCGCAAGAACCGGCCAGATATTGTATTAATGGACCGAAGAATGCCGATCACGGACGGCCTGGAAGCCGCGCGGCAGATCCGACTAATACCAGAGCTGAACCGCACGCCTCTCATTTCCATTTCGGCGAACGTATCCAAAGACGCCAGGACAGAAGTGTTTGAGGCCGGATACGACGACATCCTGGACAAGCCGATCGCCTGGAGCGATCTGGCCTCGCAACTGGAAAAGCATTTGTCATTGCAATGGCGATACGAAATTCCCGAGTTCGAAGAGGATGGGAACAAGGAGATCGCCCTGCCTTCGAACGAGAAGCTCGAAGAGCTGGCGAGACTCGCAAAAATGGGGAGCATCAACCGAATCACCGAATGGGCCAACCAACTCGCCGCCGATGACGAAAAGTACAGTGTTCTGGCCGACGCCGTGCTAAAACTGACCGGAAACTTCGACATCAACGGCCTCACCAGCCTCGTCGATCAGTTCCAGAAGCGAGCGGAGAAGTAATTCGAGCAAACGTTTCGGACTACTCCCCTACAAAAGTTATTTCTGGAACAACCATTAAACCGCCTCTAGCTTACCAGGAATTCATGCGCTCGACACCCAGTATAGATGCCTAACTACCCGATCAAAAATGCAGCTCTCGCCGCCTTGATCTTGATGGTCCTTTGCGGGTTTTCGGCAAGCTCCAGCGCCCAAGTCAGCAGCGAGGCCACTCTCCCAGAGCTCAAGCTCATCCATTTCACAACTGATGACGGGCTTTCCAGCAACCAAATCGTAACCATAGCCCAAGACCACCAAGGCTTTATTTGGGTCGGCACGAAGGACGGGCTAAACCGCTTCGACGGCTACAGCTTCACCGCATACAAGCTCGACTTCGAAGATGAACACAGCGTCAGCAATGACTTCATTTGGGCCCTCTATGTAGACAGCCAAGGGGAATTGTGGATTGGGACCGATGGTGGCGGACTGAATCGATACGATCGATCCGCTGACAATTTCATCCGCTACGACTCAGGCTCGGAAGTATTTCCCTACTCCAACATCAAATCGATCTTCGAGGACAGCGAGGGCGTCCTATGGATCGGAAGCGATGATGGGCTGAGCAGATTCGATCGGGAAACGGAAGAATTCTTCACTTACCAGCATGATCCGAAAAACGCCAATAGTCTCAGCGACAATAGCGTCCGGGCCATACTCGAGGAAAGAGGAACGGGCCTGCTCTGGCTGGGAACACGGCGCGGTGGAGTAACGGCCTTCGACCGGAAAAAGGAGACCTTTACGCGGTACGAATCCGAACCCTCCGATTCAACGACGGTCAGCAGTAGCGCCGTGAATCGCATCTTTCAAGACGATGCCGACAACCTCTGGTTTTCGACTCGCGGAGGCTTCAATCGCTTCGACCGAAACTCGAAAACATTCGTCCGCTATCTTAACAAGCCAGGCGATCCCCGCAGCTTGAGCGACGATTACGTCTGGGAGACCTTCGAGGACAGCGAAGACCGCTTCTGGGTAGCGACGCAAAACGGGCTCAGCCTATTCGATCCCGAAACCGACGCGTTCAACACCTACTACAGCGATCCGGACGCGCTCACCGGCATCAACAGCAACGATGTCCGCACCGTACACCAAGACCGCGCCGGCGGCCTTTGGATCGGCACCAGTAAGAACGGCCTGAGCTATCTCTCAGGCGAACCAGAGAAATTCACGACATACCGGCACGATCTAAAAAATCCCAGCAGCTTGAGCTCGGACAGCGTGAAGAATCTTCTAGTGGACAGCGCCGGCGAACTATGGGTCAGCACCAGCGACGGGCTCAACCGCTTCGACGGCGATTCGTTCACCCGTTTCAAGCACGACCCCGAAGATCCAAACAGCATCAGCAGCAACTCGGTAGATCCAGTTCTCGAAGATCCGCGAGGAGGCTTCTGGATCGGCGCATCCAATGGCCTCAATCGCTTTGATGGGAAGCATTTCACCCACTATCCGCACAGTCGTCCGGACTTGATCGCACTCAGCGGAGGCATCCATGGGCTCTCTCTCGACAATAGCGGCGGACTGTGGATCTCGATTCTGGGCCTTGGCCTGGACTATTTTGACGGGCAGACATTTACCGAATTCCGAGTCGATGAATCCGATCCTGCCGGCCTCAAAGAGCACTATCCGCTCAAGATCATCAAAAGTCGAAATAACGACGACATATTCTGGATCGCAACCACGGCGCAGGGACTGTTGCGAATCGATGCATCCACGAACGCCTTCGCTCATTTATTGCCTGCCCCAGATCGCCCTAATGACGTCACTCGCAATAATCTCAGAACGATTTATCAAAGCGACAGCGGCATGATCTGGCTCGGCGGCCAATCCGGTTTGTCCCTCTTCGACCCATCTACGGAACAGTT
>JAJFLS010000550.1 GCA_021772595.1 Opitutales bacterium | reverse complement strand
TGTTCGGAGCCGATGTTCGATATCGAGGGAACGAGCAAGGAAATCGATGAACGGGTTCGGCTTGCGTTGAAGGGTGCGGGGTCGGTGTATCGAACGCATGTGGACGTGCTCAAGGCACTGGATCCGACAGTCATCGTGACGCAAGACCATTGCGAGGTTTGCGCGGTCGTTCTCAAGGACGTGGAGACGGCGGTTAGCGAAGCTTTGGAGGGCAGTCCGCGCATCGTCTCGCTGGCGCCCGAGAGTCTCGACAACATTTACTTGGGAATGATCGAGATTGCGGAGGCCCTGGGCGATGCGGAGAAAGGGCGCGCGCTGGTGGCATCGATGAAGCGGCGGATAGAGAGTGTTGCGTCGAAGGTAACGGAGTTGTCAGCGCCAATGCCAACAGTAGCGTGCGTCGAATGGGTCGAACCTCTCATGGTCGCCGGAAATTGGATGCCCGAGCTGGTCGAGCTTGCGGGTGGCGTTGGCGTGCTCGGGCCGCGGACGAGTCACTCGGCTACGATCTCTGTCGAGCAGCTTCGGGCAGCGGATCCTGATAGGATAGTCGTTATGCTTTGCGGTTGGGATATCGAGAAGTCGCGGGAGGAGTTCGAGCCGATATTGGGGAATGCTGACTGGGGTGAATTGCGAGCGGTTCGCGAGGGCGAGGTATACTACACGAATGGGAACCACTACTTCAATCGGCCCGGCCCGAGACTTGCGGATTCGGCCGAGATTTTGGCGGAGATTCTGTATCCGAAGTCATTTGGATTTGGATACGAGGGTTTCGCGTGGGTGAAGCGATGATCGGGAGAATTTTTTTGAACCGCTAATCTACGCGAATCGAGTTTTTTGCTAATCCGGGGATTCCGTAGGGGCTTCGCTTGGTAGCCACCGATCTTACTGGGTGTTATTGTAGATAGGCCTTCATTGCTGCGCCATCTCCGCTTTGCTCCGTCGCGATTATCCGCGTAGATTCGCGGTTCAGCCATTTGAATACATGCGGAAAAGGCCGGAAGCGATATTCGCCTCCGACCTTATTACCCCTCTTACTGCTAAAGTTTGTTTCTACGAGCTCCGAGTGATGGCGGAGCGTGTTCCTAGGTCGAGGCTTCGGAGCGAGACCAGCGAGACGAGGATCTCGTCGGCGTGCAGGAGGTTGTCCTGGTTGACGTCGGCGTGCTTCATGACGATGGCGGCGCTGTCCTCGGGCAGGAGCGAGAAGGTTATAACCCCGTTGGAACTTTCTGAGACGTACCCGTTCTCGACCATTGCGTCGCGTCGGTTGACGATCGCGTCCTTGCGCATGTCGTAGAGGCCTTCGATGGCGTTGGCGAGTTCGGCGGTGTCGAGCGCTCCGTCGAAGTTGGCGTCGTGCCCGTCGAGCATGATCGCGGTGATATCTTTCGAGCTTGGGCGTCCGTTGGCCGCTTTGTCGCTGTGGGCGAATGACGATGCGGTGATGACTGCGGCTACGATTGTGGCGGTGATGATTTTAGAAGTTTTCATGTTTTATTTTCTCCAGTGATTTAATTTTCGGTTTTTAAAAGGTTTCGAAGAGATGTTCTTCGTTTTGCTTGTGCCTAGTAAACCACGGGAAGATTACAGAATGCGCGTGCTGACATTACATGTTTGTAATGTTGGGGGAGTCGGGGGGGCGGAGGAGATTAAGATGCTATGGGGGAGCGGGTTAGGGGAGGTGAAGTTTATTTGAAAAAAGTTTGGTTTAGCAGGATACGCGGCTTTGCCGCTATATGACGGCTTTGCCAACCTGATGATTTAAAGGGAATCCACTTCGAGTTCTCGAAGTAGCTACGCTGCGAATGTGGCGTGGTATAGAGCCCCTACGTCTGGGTTCTTGTCTATAAGCCCTTCATTGCTGCGCCATCTCCGCTTTGCTCCGTCGCGATAATTCGCGTAGATTAGTCGGTTCAGTCATTTGAAATACAAGCAGAAAAAGGCCGGAAGCGATAATCGCCTCCGGCCTCGGTTTCCCCCTATGATGAAAGTGTTTTCTATGAGCTGCGAGCGATGGCGGAGCGTGTTCCCAGGTCGAGAACGCGAAGTGCGCCTACCGAGACGAGAATCTCGTCGGCGTGCAGGAGATTGTCCTGGTTGACGTCCGAGAGCTTCATGACGATGGCGGCTCCGTCCTCGGGCAGGAGCGAGAAGGTGACGACTCCATTGCCGGACTGAGGCTCGGAGATGTGCCCGTTCTCGATCATGGCGGCGCGATGGTTGACGATCGCTTCTTGACGCAGGTTGTAGAGGCCTTCGATGGCGTTGGCGAGCTCTGCTGTGTCGAGAGCTCCGTCGTTGTTGGTGTCGTGTCCACCGAGCATGATGGCGGTGACTTCTTTCGGACTTGGCCGTCCTTTGGCTGCATCAGCGTCGCTCTTGGCGAATGACGATGCGGTGATGACTGCGGCTGCGATTGTGGCGGTGATGATTTTAGAAGTTTTCATGTTTTATATTCTCCAGTGATTTAATTTTTTCAGTTTTTAAGGGATTGAAGAGAGGTTCTTCGTTTTGCTTGTGCCTAGTAAACCACGGGAAGATTACAGAATGGGCGCGCCAACATTACGTTCTTGTAATGTTAAGGGAAATGGGGGTTCGCAGAATATTAAGCTGTTATGAGAAAGGAAGTTAGGGGAAGTGGACTTTATTTGGGAAAAGTTTGATTTAACAGGATACGCGGCTTTGCCGCTTCCTCCTTCGCTCACAAGGAGCTTCGGCAGGACTAAAGACATGATGGCTTCGCCAGCATGATGATTTGTAAGGAATCCACTTCGAATTCTCGAAGTTGCTACGCCGTCCCGCGCCTGCGGGACGACGTGGGGTTGAGCGTTGCCGAGCGTCTTTTTCGTTTCTGGACTGGTATTCGGCGAATTTTTGTGGAGAACGTCTTTCTGGTCGCTCGTTCGACCCTTGTTTCAAACGCAGACTACGCACTCTTATGAAAATTCTCTACATCGATATTGACTCGCTTCGGCCCGATCATTTGGGCTGCTATGGCTATCACCGTAATACTTCGCCTCACATTGACGCGGTCGCCAAGGAGTCGATACGGTTTGAAAACTACTACACGAGCGATGCGCCGTGTTTGCCGTCGCGAACAGCGTTTTATACGGGCATGTTCGGGATTCACTCGGGCGTCGTCGGGCACGGAGGGACTGCTTCCGATCTGCGTGTCGAAGGGGCGCGGCGGGCGTTTCGCGACAAGGTGGAAATGGATTCGGTTCCGTCGGCCTTACAGGATGCGGGATTTCATACGGCTCAAATCAGTCCGTTCGGTCAGCGCCACGCGGCGCGTCAGTTCTACGCGGGATTCAACGAGATTCACAACACGGGCAAGGGTGGTCTTGAATCCGCCGAGGAAGTGCAGCCAGTGGTGATGAAGTGGCTGGAGGACAATGAGGAGAAGGATAACTGGTATTTGCATGTCAATTACTGGGATCCGCATACGCCTTACCGCACTCCGGAGGGTTTTGGCGAGCCGTTCGCGGACGAGCCGTTGCCGGAGTGGCTGACCGATGAGGTGTTCGAAAAGCATCTCCAGAATATCGGCCCGCATAGCGCGCGGGAGATTAGCATGTTCGACGATACCGAAGATCCTGAATTCCCGAAGGCTCCTGGCTCGATTACGGACCGTGCGGGGCTGCGTCGTATGATCGATGGCTACGACAACGGGATCAAACACGCCGACGACCAGATCGGCCAAATAATCGAGTTTTTGAAAAAGACAGGCCAGTACGATGACATGGTGGTCGTGATCTCAGCGGACCATGGGGAGAACCAAGGCGAGCTGGGCATTTATGCGGAGCATGGTACTGCTGATGAGATCACTTGCCGCGTGCCGTTGATTGTGAAATGGCCCGGCATGCGCGCGGGATGCGTGGATACGGGGCTCCACTACAATTTGGATTTCGGGCCGACATTGGCGGATCTGCTGGGCTTCGAGAAGCGGGACATGTGGGACGGCCGGAGCTTCGCGGATTCGATTCGGGAAGACGCCGATACGGGAAGAGATTTTCTCGTGGTGAGCCAGTGCGCCCATGTCTGCCAGCGTAGCGTTCGTTTCGGTCCGTGGCTGTACATGCGGACGTATCACGACGGCTACCATTTGTTTCCGAAGGAGATGCTCTACAATTTGGAGGAGGATCCGCACGAGCAGAATGATGTCGCGGAATCGAATCGCGCGGAATGCGACGAGGGGCTGCGCCAGTTGCACGACTGGCACGAGTCGATGATGTCGACGATGGACTACGACTCGGACCCGATGTGGACGGTTATCAAAGAGGGCGGGCCTTTCCACGCTCGCGGGTTTTTAAAAGGATATTGCGAGCATTTGAAGAAGACCGGCCGCGAATGGGCGGTGGACAAGCTGAAGGAGCGGCATCCGCGGGAGTTCGAGTGAGTTGTGTAGGAGCGTGCTTGCAGGCGATATTCCGGTCTATTAGCGGGTTGCTATCGCCTGCAAGCAGGCTCCTACAATCGAAATGCCGCAGGCGTTCCGCTACGCATTAGGTCGCTGAACATTTGCGATGTTCAGAGAAGGCAATGGTCGCGGCT
>JAJFLS010000549.1 GCA_021772595.1 Opitutales bacterium | reverse complement strand
GAAGCGATCGGAGAGTCGCTTGAGGAAGAGCATGCCGAAAATGTACTCCTTGTACTCCGAGGCATCCATGTTGCCGCGAAGATCGTCGCAGGCGCGGAAGAGAAGATTGGATAATTGGTTAAGGGTGAGCTTCGTCATGGTGGATTTCGTCTCGACAGTTCTTTCAGGGGAAAGAAGCGACAATTGACAGGGCTTCCGGTCCGTTCGCTAAGCGGGGCGACTGGATCTACAGTCGATCGAAGTGGATGTGGGAACGGGAGTTTATCATGTCAGAAAGAGAAAGCCGTATCCTGAAAAAGCGAGGGTGAAAGCCAACGACAATTTCCTAGAGGGTTGAGATTGGGTTCCTATGGACGGCTCGAGGCCTTACTCGACGAGGCAAGCGTCGATCTGGTTTTTGATGGATTCGCCGTCAAGGTTGATGCCGATGAAGACTAGTTCTTGGCGGCGGTCGCCGTGGGGGGTTCCCATTTGCGTTCGACTTCGGGGGGGAGCTGGGACCGATGGGAGGAGAAGGGTCTGGAGGGAAAGTACGGGCCGGAGACATCGGGAGCAGATAGACTGGGGACAAAAGTGACAGTGGCAACTGCTGTCCATGTCGTGCCATGAGTGGCTATGCGTCGGCGATTTCTAGGACGTTAGCTCCGATCGTCTTACTTCGTTTAAGATCCATCAGGGCCCGATTGGCATCTTCAAGCGGGTAGATCGTCGTTGTGGGTCTGATCGAGATTTTAGCTGCTAGAGGGAGGAAGGTCGCCAGATCTTCGCGGGTGATGTTCGCCAGTGGAAAATAGTGGGTCGAATTGGAGATAGACTATCCAACACATTGTCAGGGTTTGGCAACTCTATAGCCTTTTCGTCTCGCGCCGTCAATCGAGAGCGTTGAACGTTTCGAGGGTAGTGAGTATGATTAAAAAAGCGATGCTCAGATTAAGCTGCGTAGCGGTAGGGTCCTTGTTCTTTTTCGGTTCCGGATTCGCAGATCCTCCTTTTTCTGGTACGATTTTCGTAGATCCGGATATCATTACAGAAGCGGATCCGAGTACGTTCATCGAAATTGAACCTATCGGAGAGGGTGTTCGACAGGTGTTCGATCGACGTATCAATCAATGGGTAAATTTGAACCTCCATCTTTTTCAGCTCCGTTTCGAGGATGGGATCGTTGTGGAGGCTCGGGTCAATCAGGAATTCGGTTTGTTGACCGCCGCGACGCTAGCGGAGAAATACGGCGGGGTGGTGGGCCGTATTCCGGCGGTTCTAAAAACGGATGTGGAAAGCCTGACCATTCATGACGGAGTTCAATTATTCGGAGGCGGAAATCGCAACCTGCTTATTCATCACGGACAGGGGCTTCTCTATGAAGCGTCCAGTATCTTGGAGGAGGTCTTCGTTCACGAGGCATCTCATACCTCGCTTGATGCGGAGCACGCTCAGGCGGCGGAATGGGTAGCTGCCCAGGTAAGCGATGGGGAGTTCATCTCTGATCATGCGCGGAATTTTCCTTCTCAAGAAGATATCGCTGCGACATTTTTGGTGTATCTAGCGATTAACTACAGGAGGGATCGAATAGATCAGTCGCTATTCGATACGGTGACGCAAACCGTTCCAAACCGGTTGGCCTACTTCGGGAAGCAACCGTTTGATATGTACCCCATTAATCCGCGTCGACTGGCCCGAATTCGATCCTTTCGCCAGGAAATTGAATCGGACCGCTTCGAATTGGTTTGGGAGTCCGAAGCAACCAAGGAGTATGCGGTAGACCGATCCTCGGAATTGCTCCGATGGGAAACGATTCCCGAGCGTTTTGAGTCTCAAGGCAATGAGACGCGATTGCTGGTCAACGGATTGTCGTATGGGATCAGCGAACCCCGTTTTTATCGAGTGAGAGAACTTAAAAATCCGACTTCTCGGCCTTAGGGGTCAATAAACACAAGGCCACCTTAGTTCCGGGACCCTCCAAATCCAAAGCGAGTTCTTCTCGGCTCATCACTCCCCTAAAGCAGCCCGCCACCGACTGATACTTGCTCTCAATCATCAGATTTTCGATAACTACATATTGAAGACACTCATCGTCTTCCAAATTGGGGTAACGTGCCCTAAACTTGATTAGACCGTCCTCTATGACTCCATGAGAAACACCGCCGAGATAGCCCTTCTTGAACGCGCCATCCTTCAAAAGCACGATATCGAAGTTGAATCTTTCCGTCTCCTCAATTCTGGAAAGATTTTCAATTCTCAAACGCTGACTAGCACTACAATCAGAACAGACTCTCCAAACGATCATGTAATCCCCATTTTTAATTCCCCCACCGTAGCACGTGATACTGAGAAGACATAAAACTAACAACACCCGAAACACTTTAATCGATTAAAAGGTCTCCATGCCACAAGTCAACGAGTCGTTCCCATCTTAACCCCGTCAAACGAGAATTAATATTATCCCCGTCATTTTGACGCATCGCTCTACGATACGGATCTCACAAGCTTCTCAGGAACATGTGTCCATTGATGGTCTTGAGGCGAATGGGCGTACCGCCTTTGTTGAGACGAACGCTCGCTTTGGTGCCTCCGACTTGGAGAAACCGTTTTCGGTCGCTAAGGAATTTGAAATCGAGATCGGTGTAGCATTCCCCATGGATGGTCCGGAGGTCCACGTCGATATTCGCGGCAGGCGAAAGCGATAGATCGATCTCGCCGTTGATCGATTCCGCTACGATGGGAGCCTCTTGATCTTGCAGGTTCACCGTCGCATTGATCGTCTTCACTTCCAGCTTGTGCCCTTTAGGAACGGATACCTCGAAGCGAGCTTGTATATCGATGGTCTGGCTTGTCGAAGAGACATTGCCCTCTTCGTCCAAATTCCTGATCTGGCGATAGTGCATTTTTTTCTCATGGAGATCGGATTCGATTATCAGTTGATTGTCGCTCTCTCTGATTTTGATCGTGTACGCATCGTCGCTGGCGCCATCATTGACCTCTACTTGGCCCTTAATTTCGACGGTTCTGCCGTTGGTAGGGATGATAGTGATCTCGTTCGCGAATTTCAGCTCTATCCGAACCGTCTGATCTTTGGAAATTCGAACGGACTCGTTGATCTGCTTCGCGGCATAGGCGGCTGCGCTTGTCGATACTAACGAAAGCGTCACGAGTAGACGAATACTGTAGTGTGTGAGTTTGCAATTCATGTCCTTCCTCTTCCCCCTAGGAATCTTAGTTGTCGCTTACGACCTATTCTGCTTTTCGCAGGTAGATCTTACCGTTCACTGTCGTAATGGAAAGCCGAACGCCGCCCCCGTTCATCGTGTTGTTCACTTTGGACGACCCAATCAATTTGCTCATGCTGCCTTTGTCGGGCTTCGGATCAAACTCCAGATTGGAGTAGATCTCGCCATTCACCACACTGAGATGCAGATTCGCTTTTTCGCTCTCACTAATCTCTACATCAATCTCGCCGTTAACGCTCACGATCGAGGACGGAAATTCTTGATTTAGTTTCGTAATTTTCACATCGATGCCTCCATTAACTGTATTGAGAATCAGGGGACCTGTAACATCCTGGATTATCATTCGGCCATTTAAGGTCTTCGACGCCACCTCGCCCTCCAGTCCGCTTATACTGACGCCTGCATTGATATGCGCTTCGAAGTCCAGGGCCATCTGCTTGGGAAGCTCCACGAAAATCTTGCTTCCTGAGCTTCGGCGAGTCTGTCGAAGGACGAGGATAGAATCGTCTTCTCCCGATGGCAGCAACTCAAAGCCAAGACCCGTGTTGTCTGTTCCTGTGGCTAAGAGTGGCCTCAAGCCCTTGGCCTTTTCTGGCAACGGCTTTACCTTGTCGACGCGCAGGCGAATAAAGCTCTCATCAGTCCCTATCACCTCGACCTTGCTTTGTATCTTATGAATTCTCAAAGTGGTCGAGCCTAGGTCGGTTTCAATCGGAAGCTCGAATTCCTCGGCTACCGCTGAAACGGCGAACGAAGTTGCGATTATTAAATGAGCTATATGTCTGTAGATGCTTTTCATGGTATTATGTTTTATAAAGTTTCTCTAGTTATCGATTTAGCGTATCCTTCTATTTCAATCTTTTGGATCGCCTTCATTGCATACCCCTTGACGTAGTCATTGGTTTCGTCGGACAGGATTAAATTTTGCAGAGTTGGCAAAATTCGGTCATCAATCGAATGTTCGAATAACCTGATTATGGATACCTGAATTAGCGGCTCCTTCTCCTCTTTTAAAATGACTAGCAATTCGTCTCTGATCTCTTGCCGATTTGAATACTCGGATAAAATTTGCAGGGCAGCTAAGCGAATATTGACATTGCTGTCCTGGCGAAGCGCCTGCAAATAGGCGGCAGTCGCTTCGGGCGAAAAAGAACTTGGCTCGTAGCTCACTAGAGCTTGCAAACGTTGGCTCGGCCTCGGCAGTGAAAGCGCGTTCGCTAGATAGATGGCTTTCATCTCGTCCATGTCTTGCTGCAACTGCGCGAGAACTTCGCTGGTCGTCGGCTCGCTGTCTGGAGCGCGAAACTTGTAGCCAATGACTATTCCGCATGCCAGGATCAAGGCACCGGCAGCGAAGCGGAACGCTAACGACTTTTTAGGGGAAATGACTTCCCACAGCGAAGCGAGGCTCGTCGCCGACCGATTCCTCTCCTGTGCTTCTTGCTGGGCGATCTCGCTAAGCAACGCTTCGTTGAATTGCTCTTTTAGGCTCTCAGGAGGTTCGTACTCTGGCTCTCGCTCTATTAATTCCTGCAGTTCTACGATTTGCTCAAGCTCTTGCCGACACCCAGTGCAACTCTGCAGGTGCTGATCGACGTCCGACCGCTTTGCATGCGGCAGATCGTTTTCGACGTAGCCTTGCAGGAGCGATTTCGTTTTTTCGCAGTTCATTTGGCGATCTCCTTTTCGAAATAGATTTCCCTCAACTTGTTCATGGCTCTAAATACTTTTGACTTAATCGCTGGAACGGAGGCTCCAATAATCTTACCAATCTCTTTGTATTTAAGCCCCTGATACTTACTCATGATAATGAGCTCCTTGTCGTTCGATTGGAGTTGATCCAGGGCATCATTCAATTCCTGCCTCGCCCGCTCTTGAACGGCATCTGTGTTGCAAGTCGGAAGAGCCTTCTTCTCTTCTCTCTCTTCTAGCGAATATTCGTTGCGACGCTTGTTTTTACGGTAGTCGTCGTAGTACAAGTTTCTGGAGAGGCGATAGATCCAAGCTCTAAACCGATAACCGTCATTGAAGCTATTTCGATACTTCAAAGCTCGGAGAAAAACTGATTGAGTGAGATCCTTGCTCTGCTCCGCATTGCTGGTCAGGCGCATAAAGAAATTGTAGAGAGGGGACTGGTAGCGCTCGAAAAGCGGAGCCATTGCGCCCAAGTGGCCTGCCTTTACACGATTCATCAATTCCTCGTCTGTCTCTTCACTCACAATGACCGGTTCTAGAGATGCCTACTGACCACCGAGGAAAAAGGTTTCAACGGCTAGCTGATTTTCTTGTCTTGGGTCCGATTTCCATAGCAAACGCTTTTCGGGCTCACTTTGTAACGTATCGGTCTTTTCTTAGAAGGCCAGCCCGGCTTCGGGTCACGCGTGCCAATTGGTTGTGAACAAGCTTCACGGTGAGGCCCGAGCCACTGCCTTGCTAGACCAGGCAGGCGTCGATCTGGCTTTTCAGGGCTTCGCCGTCTAGGTTGATGCCGATGAAGACGAGTTCTTGGCGGCGGTCGCCGTGGGGGGATTCCCATTTGCGTTCGACTTCGGGGGGGAGCTGGGTTCGGTCGATCTTGCCTTTCTCGAGGGCGGCCCACCAGTTTCCCCTGCAATCGCAGCGGGTGGTTGAGCCGGCGATGGAGAGGAATCCGACTGAGTCGTTCTGCTCGGCCATTCAGCAGTAGCCTTTGGCTCGAAGTAGGCCGGGGATGGAGCGGTTGATGACTTTGGCGAATCGTTTGGCGTC
>JAJFLS010000548.1 GCA_021772595.1 Opitutales bacterium | reverse complement strand
GAAGGCGGGCTTCCTGGATTAAAGCGCCAGATTTCTTCCCCAGTCGTTCCATCGACCGCAACTACGTTATGACCGACTGTGGGGGTGTACATGACGCCGTCGACAATGATGGGATTGGTTTGAATCGCCGCTGACTTTTCGGGCATGTCTTGGCTTTTGTATATCCAGGCCAGCTTAAGTTTCTTCACATTCGATCGATCGATCTGAGTGAGGCCCGAGTAACGGGAACCACTGTGATCTCCATGCGAGCGATACCAGTCACGGTAATCAGAACGGGGAGGGAGTTCATTGGACGGTGTCAGCTCGTGGGGCTCGGCTGCAGGAATCGTCTTGTAGAGGGGCAGCTTGGCTCGCTCAACCGCATTTTCTATCGCCCAATAATCGGAGGGTTTCAATCGTTGCGTCTCTGATTCCGATTGAGCGCCAAGAGTCGGTAAGATCAGGAGGAATACTATCAAGAGACTAATATCGCTCTTCATTCGCCTTGAGAATGCTGTCTTCAAAAAAGTAACGTCGGGGTATTATTGCCTGGGTCGCTCTGTGCCTAAGCATGAGCGACTCTTTGAGGGGATGGGAATAGCTTCTCAAAGATTTCCCTGATACGTAGTTCTTTGGACAATGGAACCGATGTTCGTTGAGGCGTTCTTGTGGGAATCGTCGCAGCTACGTTATGGCAGCCAAAAGCCCGAATTGAACAGAAATGCCCGATCTCGGTTCAATTTTGTATTCACAGGGATTGTTAAGCTATCTACGCTTCGCTTCATCCGCGGCGCGGAAACCGGATAGTAAACATGCCAGAATGTGTTCGAATTTAATCCTGCTCACGCACTAGCGTGATCCTGTTCGCCGAAAGCGATCCCTGTTGATATAGCATTTGATAATTGATTCCCACTAATTGCTGTCACCTTATTGTCCGCTTACTCGAACGCGCTTTTGACGGGGCGTCCGATCCAGGCGTAGGGAGGTTCCACTCCCAAGGCAAAGGCAACGGTGGCGGCGTTGTCGTAGGTCATGACTTGGTGGTCGATCGTGTGGCCTTTCTTTACTCCGGGCCCGAGGAGCATGAAAGGGATTTCGATTTCATCCAGGGTTTCGCCACCATGACCGGTGCCCACGCCGCCATGATCGGCCGATATGATGAACAGAGTTTCATCATAGATAACCGCATCCTTGGCCGCCTGCAGGATGTTTCCTATGAGCGTGTCCGCCTTGGTCACCGATTCATTGTAGTGTGAGGATCCATGGCCGTGCTGGTGACCGGCATGGTCAACATGGTCTAGGTGCACGAAAAGAAAGTCCGGTTTCTCTGACAGAATGTAGTCGATGGCCAATTGCGCCGTTTCATCCTCGTCCAATTTCTCTTTCCCGGTAGCTTTGTAGCTATCGTAATCGAGGGCGCTTTGTTCTAGGAGTCGACCGAATCCCTTCCAATCATAGATAGCTGCGATCTTCGCGTCCGGTCGCTGTTCTCTCAACACACCGAATATGGTCGGGTATATGTCTTCCATACCCGTTGTCGCGGCGGGCAATATGAATTTGTCTTTTTCCCATTTATTGGAAGTGACTCCGTGGTGCTCCGTATCGGAACCTGAGATCATCGATTTCCAATTCGGGGAACTGGAAGTCGGCAGCACGCCCCGAGCTGTCAGGGTGTAGGCGCCATTCTCCATAATGAAATCCATAATCGGAGTAGGCGATGCGGCGATTCCGTCCGGACTCATCCCGTCGATACCGATCACTATGACGCGTTGGGCCTTTGGCTCGGGATCGGAAATAGTTTCACTGCAACCCGCAGCTAACGCCGCGAGAGCGATGCACATCCATATAAAGTATCTACTTTTCATTTTCATTCTTTGGGGTGGATTTCTCTTCTTCTCGGCAAAGATGGAAATCGCGTTGCCCTTGTCAAAGAGGAGTGAATGAATCCGTTACATCGCTCAAAATCGAAAGCGGTTGGTTTCGTTGCGCGCATCTTCTTCGGCCTGATGAACATTAGTAGAATGTGTCCTGAAGGGTGGGGCGGACGACTACGCTTTCTGTAGTCGTTTACCAACTTCACGCAAGGTCTTGACATCCTCGGGGTGGATCGAGCCATCCGGGAGCGGCCCTGCGTTCAGCAGCAGGTTCGCGCCTATGCTTTCCGACTTTTTGAGCATTTCCATAACCTTGTCTGCCGATTTATGATCGCCGTCATCCTGGCTATTGTGACCCCAGGAATGGGGCTGCAGAGTATCGCATAATTCCAGCGGCACATCGGATGCCCCTTCGAAGTGTCGTTCCGGCGCCTTGAAATCCTCGGTTCCGATCAAGCCCTGTTTGTAGGATACCAATACCTGCGGCTGCAGGGAGTGGATATGGTCGTACAATTCCTGGCACTTGAACAGGTGGATCTTGTCGGGGCGCGAGCGAGGCGTCCCGATCCCATCCAGCCAGATGGCTCCGATCGGCCCGTAGTTCGTTAGAAGCTCGGTGATCTGGTTTTTCATGAAGGTAAGGTAAATCTGGAGGTCATGATCCTCGCCATACTTGTAGGACTCCTCGCGAGGTTCGTAATTCGGCCTCGCCGCCCCCCCCCAATTGCCGTTGTTGGGAGCGTGCGGATGCTGCCAATCGCGCCCGTGAGAATAGTACAGGTAAAACCCCAGCCCCTTTTTTCCGCACTGTTCCGCTAGCTCCCCAACCAAATCCTTCTTGGCCGGGGTGTTGGTGCTCTTGAAGTCGGTATACTTCGAATCAAACAGGCAAAAGCTGTCATGATGTCGGGTGGTGATGTTGATGTACTTCATCCCAGCGCCCAGCGCCATATCGGTTATGAAGTCGGCGTCGAACTTCTCTGCCGTGAACCGATCCGCCAGCTTACCGTATTCCTTGACGGGTATGAGTCCGCGAAGCTGTACCCATTCCGCCGGTCTCACATGCTCGCCCTGCCAGCGACCTTCCAAAAGGCTGTACAAACCGTAATGCAGGAACAGCCCGAACTTCGCCTCTCGAAAGTACTCCAATGCGGCCTTGCGCGGATCCGCGGCGTAAAGCCCTTCGTATCCTTTCAGGTAAGACGGTACGTTCGGTCTGGGTTTGCAATGGGTGAACGCGCCAGTCGCGGCTACTCCGGCGCAAGCTAGGCCCGATTTGATGAAGTTTCTCCGAGGTATCATGGTGGTCTCCTATGTTTGTTCTTGCCGTCGCTTTCGTGATGCAAGGCTGTTGGAAGTGTTCCTAGTAGGGTAGTCAGATTGGCTTCAGTGTCTATCTATATTCCTGTGCAACAAACCTGCCGATTTATCCAGTGTTCCTTTGCTGGCATTTCTGTTGATCGACCTGATGGAACGGGACGGCGCCTGTTCACTACCCTGAAATTCCCTTCAAATAGGTAGCGTTCGGCCGCCGCCCCGAATGTATTTCAATTTATAAAACAGTCGCTTGGTGACTGTCTAAAGATTCCATTTTGCAGGGTCGGCGCTTGCTCCGTACCGCGAAAGCCGAGTCCAACCATCGCGGTACGGCGCGAGCGCCGATCCTACAAGGAGCATACGGGGTAAACCCGCTCCTACATTGAATTGCTAGACCATTCCTCTCAAACGACATTCTATATATTTCCTTTCTTGCCTTCGCTCACGAAATGATCGGCGACGCGATGGGCGTTTGCCAGGAGCGTGAGCGTTGGATTATATCCGCCGGCGGTGGGGAAGAAGCTGCCATCGACGATCCACAGATTGTTCACGTCGTGACTGCGACACCAGCGATCAACTACAGGCTTGGACGGAACCTCGCCCATTCGATCATGTTCCGAGGATATGCACGCTTCCCTGCATGGCTGACGTTTCGTCGACGAGGCGGTAGGCGCTGTTGGGAGCCCAGCGATTGATCGCGCCCGCTTGATCCGCGATTTCGAACATCCGTTTCTCAAACCATCGGAACATAGCCAGATCATTTGGATGCTGTTTGTACGTAAT
>JAJFLS010000547.1 GCA_021772595.1 Opitutales bacterium | reverse complement strand
GGATATACGAATCTGTTCGTAGATCAAGTATGGAGCCGCTTCGCGAAACTCTGAAAATATCTCCGTCGTGAAGATCATCTTTCTTTCGTCCCAATATTTTAAACACAACCTGATCATTTTTCTCTGTATATCAGTATGGTTAACCTTCAAATTTGGAGTGACTAACAAAAGTGTTATCCATCGCGATTACGTAGGCGAAAATACTTACTTGCCTGGGAGCGTGTCAATGTTATACCTCCAAAATTGACGTATAACACCTGAGGCGATTTCCCGTGTTATCCGTCATTTTTGACGGCATAACACCCGCGGGAATTCTCGCTTTAAGCTCTGGAAACCAACTCTCATGAACAAATCTAACGACGAGCCGCAATGGCTTCGGTTTGCACGAGAGGGGCGAATAGGACGATAGGGTTGCGGAGTTGATCAGAACGACGCAGTCGCTCCGCTACGAGGGTTGCGGACCGTCCCGCGCCTGCGGGATCGGTCCCTGCCTTTATCGATTCGCGAAAATCAGTGTCCGTTAGCGGTTCAAAATCTTTGGTTGCCGTATTTGGGAAGAGGCATGCTCGCTTTTTGTTTACCCGTAATATTTGCTGATGGCTCAAACTGTTGACACATATCCCTCCCGTTAACGAAGGTGACTTTATTGAAGTATGCTGCCCCTATCTTCCTAGCCTTGACCGCTCCCTTTTCCGGAGCCTTCGGTTCGGATGCGCTTGAATTCAATCGAGACATTCGCCCGATCCTTTCGGATAATTGCTTTACTTGCCACGGGCCGGATTCCAGCGAGCGCGAGGCGGATTTGATGCTCCACATCGCGGCGGGCGCCATAGCCGACCTCGGGGGTTACGCGGCGATTGTGCCCGGAAAGCCGGAAGAAAGCGAACTGGTCAACCGGATCAACGACAGCGAAGATCCGATGCCGCCAGTCGATTCCCACAAGAGCCTTGATAAGGCGGAAGCGGAAATGCTGACGAGATGGATCGCAGAGGGAGCCGAGTATTCAGCCCCTTGGACCTACGAGCCGCCGGTGAAGGAGGAACCACCGGCAGTCGCCAATAAGGACTGGCCTCGGAATGCGGTGGATCGATTCGTGCTCGCGAGGCTGGAAAGCGAAGGGCTGAATCCCTCTCCGGACGCTGATGAGGTGACCTTGATTCGCCGGCTGTATTTCGATCTGATCGGACTGCCGCCTACGCCCGAGGAGGCGGCCGCCTTTGTCGAAGGACGGAAAACGCTCGAGCAAGTTGTCGATGAACTGCTGAGCTCCGCGCATTTCGGCGAGCGCATCGCGATGTACTGGCTCGATCTGGTTCGTTACGCGGACACGGTGGGCTACCATGGAGATCAGGACCACAATATTTCCCCTTACCGGGATTACGTCATCCGTTCTCTGAACGAGAACATGCCCTTCGACCAGTTTACTCGCGAGCAGCTCGCTGGAGACCTTCTCGAATCGCCGACCAAATGGCAGAAGGTAGCGTCTGGCTACAATCGACTTCTGCAAACCTCCCATGAAGGCGGTATACAGGATAAGGAATACAATGCGATCTACGCTGCCGATCGCGTTCGGAATGTATCGGCAGTTTGGATGGGAGCGACCCTTGGTTGCGCCCAATGCCACGACCACAAGTTCGATCCTTACAAGACCAAAGACCACTACTCGATGGGCGCGTTCTTTGCGGATATTCACGATGCTGGCTACAACGGGAATGCACTACCCACCAATCGTCCTCCGGAAATGATTTTCCTGACGGATGCGCAGGAAGTCGAGTGGGAGAGCATCCGCGATAGGATGAAGACGCTAGCGGGAGAAAAAATTTGGGAACGTATCGAACAGTTGGGGACGGAAAAGACGGAGTGGGAAGCGGCGCTTCTCGTTGGAAAGGAATCGAAGGAGTCCGTCGAGGAATCCATCAAGACTCTGGAAGGCAAGATCGCCGACAGCATCCCCGAGGAAAAGCGCCCGCAATGGATCGAACTTGTCGAACGAGAGAAAACGCTTTTGAAAAGCGGTCGTCCGACCATGATCACCGAGGCCAAAGAGCCGCGGACGATGCGGGTTCTGCCGCGCGGGAACTGGCTGGATGACAGTGGGGAAATCGTCACCGCGGCCGTCCCTGAGTTTCTTGGAAAAATCGATGTGCCGGAAGGTCAGCGGGCCACTCGCCTGGACCTTGCTAACTGGCTGACCGATCCTAAAGACGGAGTAGGGGGACTGACCGCCCGCGTCTTGGCCAATCGTTTCTGGTATCTTTTCTTTGGGAGCGGCATCTCCTCCTCGCTAGCGGATTTCGGAGGTCAGGGGCAGCCTCCCGCCAATCCGGAGCTGCTCGACTATCTTGCGGTATCCTTCTATGAGAATGGCTGGGATTTGAAGCGATTCATTCGCTTACTCGTCACAAGCCGTTCCTACCGCCAATCCTCGGTCGCGTCACCCGAGCTTCTTGAACGCGACCCGTATAACCAGCTCGTGGCCCGACAATCCCGATACCGGCTTCCCGCCGAAATGATACGGGACAACGCCCTCGCCGTTAGCCAATTGCTCGTGACCGACATCGGCGGTGACAGCGCGAAGCCGTATCAGCCTTCTGACTACTATCGGCATCTCAATTTCCCCGAGCGAACCTATGCCTCCCATGAAGACACGCGGCAGTGGCGCCGCGGCGTTTACGTCCACTGGCAGCGCATGTTTCTTCATCCGACGATGAAAACGCTCGATGCTCCCAATCGCGAAGAATGCGCGGCCGAGCGCCCGCGCTCGAACACGCCCAACGCAGCCCTCGCGCTGCTGAACGATCCGACCTTTGTCGAGGCCGCCCGCGTTCTGGCCGAACGAATCCTCCAAGAAGGGGGCGACACGATCGATGACCGGCTCGATTTCGCCTACGAAGTCGTGCTGACTCGCTCCCCCGATGAAGACGAGCGGGCGATCTTCCGTTCGCTCCTCCAATCTACCGAGGCGGCTTATCGTGAGGATCCGCATGCTGCTATTGCCTTAGTCGAGACTGGCTTGGCCCCGCGTCCCGAAGGCATCCCCGCGCTCGAGCTTGCCTCCTGGACATCGGTTGCCCGAGGCCTCATAAACTTGAACGAAGCAATTACGCGCAACTGATTTTCGCCCCATGAATCCGATAACACGACGCGCTTTTCTCAGTCAAACCGGCCTCGGGCTCGGCTCGGCCGCGCTGGCTTCCCTGATGGGTCCGACGACTGCGTTTGCGAGCGCATCCAATCCGCAACTACCGCAATTCGCGGCTAAGGCCAAGCGGGTCATTTTTCTCTGCATGGCCGGCGGCCCCTCCCATCTCGAAACCTTCGACTTCAAACCCGATCTCAACAAACTCGACGGGAAGGCGATGCCGGAATCCTTTACCCGTGGACAGCCGATCGCCCAGCTCCAAGGAGAGGAACTAAAAGTGCTCGGCCACCAGACCGAGTTTCGACGCTATGGACAGAGCGGCCAACTGATCAGCGACTACCTTCCCTGGACTGCGAAAATGGCCGACGATATAGCGATTGTCCGCTCTATGGTCACCGAGCAGATCAATCACGACCCGGCCCATACCTTTATGAATACAGGCACGGCGATCAGTGGCCGGCCATCCATGGGTTCGTGGATCAATTACGGTCTCGGTTCCGAGTCGGAAGACTTGCCTGGATTCGTGGTGCTAACCAGTGTCGGCGGCCGCAATCCGCAGCCGATCGCTTCGCGTCAATGGTCCTCGGGTTTTCTCCCCAGCCGCTATCAAGGCGTCGAGTTCAACGCTTCCGGCGATCCGGTCCACTATGTCAGCAATCCCAAGGGCGTGTTGCCTCACCAGCAGGCGGCCTTGGTCAAGGCCATCGGCCAGCTCGATCGCAAACGCAATCAAGCGGTCCACAATCCCGAAATCGACACCCGTATCGCGGCTTACGAGATGGCGTTTCGGATGCAGACATCCGTCCCTGGATTGATGGATGTGTCCGACGAGCCGCAGAGCGTTCTCGATCTCTACGGAGCGACTCCGGGCGACGGTACCTACGCGTCCAACTGCCTCCTCGCCCGTCGTTTGGCTGAGCGCGGCGTTCGGTTTATACACCTCTACCATCGAGGTTGGGATCACCACGGCGATCTCAAGAAGTATATGGATATTTGCTGCGGTCTCACGGATCGTCCGACTTGGGCTCTGCTGACCGACCTCAAACGGCGTGGCATGCTGGACGATACTCTCGTGATCTGGGGTGGCGAGTTTGGCCGCACTCCAATGTTTCAGGGGAAAGGGGGAGCGGGGCGCGATCACCATATCAAAGGATTCTCCATGTGGTTGGCTGGCGGCGGCATCAAAGGCGGCACTAGCTATGGTTCGACGGATGAACTCGGCTACAACGCGGTGAAAGACGTGGTCCATGTGCGAGACCTGCACGCCACAATGCTGCATCAGCTCGGACTCGACCGCAACGGCTTCAGCTTTCCTTTCCAAGGCTTGGACATGAAGCTCACCGGCGTGGAAGCTTCCAAGGTGATAAAGCCGATTTTGGTGTAGCTCCGAAAAACTAGTGCATCATCTCGATAGTTCCATGCATACAAATCATTGAAACGACCTTTGAGAATATGATAACCACTGAGGACACTGATATGCTCGAATTGAGCCAAGATCTCAGTGTATATCAGTGTCCTCAGTGGTTTAATAAAATCTTAGCTGTGGTTTTCAATAGGTCGCTCTTTGATGGTATAGGTGCTAACGTAATTTATAAGACGGTGCACCAGATAAAAGCTATTGTCTCGAAAAGACACCCATTCTCGACGTAGCCGGGACAAGCGCAGCGTTGATCATTAACCTAAGTGTTTCAAAAACCGCGGAGGCGCGAAGGTCGCAACCAAATGTTGCCCACGGATTACACGGATCGATAAAAGGTAGCGGCCGATCTTCCTGCATGCGGGACCATGTCTCTTGTAGCGGAGCGACTGCGTCGTTCCGACCACCACGCGAAGAAGAATTTTATGGCCACAAAAAAGCGCAAAAGACGCAAAAGTTGGCCTCTTCGAGAATTCGTTGGAAGTGCTTGGATATCTATGCGTAAAGAAATGGGCATTCAAAAAAGCGCTCGCCTCCAACGGCTCCAACAGATGGCCAAAGCCTGGGATTCATGGGCTG
>JAJFLS010000546.1 GCA_021772595.1 Opitutales bacterium | reverse complement strand
ATGGTTCTCGCGATTTTCTGGAGGGGCTTTTTTCGGAGATGGGCCTGGGTGTCGATATCGTGGATACCGATCTTCATCCGATCGTGCTGGCGAGACGCGAGGGCGATGCGAGCTGGCCGCATGTTTTGATTTACGGGCACTATGACGTGCAGCCATCGGATCCGCGTGAGAAGTGGGACTCGGATCCGTTTGTTCCTATCGAGTGCGATGGGAGGATTTACGCGAGGGGGGCGGCGGACAATAAGGGTCCGCAAATGGCCCATATCGCGGCGGTCGCCCAGCTTCTTGAAGAGGAGCCGGATCTTCCGTTGCGGATCACTTTTCTAATCGAAGGTGAGGAGGAAATCGGTAGCCCGAGTTTGGCTCCGTTTCTGGAGTCTCGGAAAGAGGAGTTTTCGGAGGCGGATCTGGTTTTGCTGTCTGATACCTTGAGTCCGAGCGAAGATCGACTGGTAGTGACGGTTGGGCTGCGCGGGGTTGTCGCGTTGGAGGTCGAGTTCGCGGGGCCGAAGAGCGATCTGCATTCGGGGCTGCATGGCGGGGCGGTTTATAATCCCGTACAGGCGCTGTGCGAAGTTTGCGCGTCGCTTCACGATTCGGAAAATCGGGTGACGGTTCCTGATTTTTACGAGGGAGTTGGAGAAGTCGAAGAGTGGGAGCGCGAAGAATTGACGGAGCTGCAATTCGACGAGGAGGCTTACAAGGAATTTCTCGGTGTGGATGCATTGCATCCGCTAAAGGGATACACGGCGAACGAGGCGATTCGGTATTTGCCGACGCTGGAGTACAACGGAGTTGGTGGCGGCTATCAAGGCGAGGGGAGCAAGACGATCGTGCCATCCAAAGCGATGACGAAGATCACTTGCAGATTAGTCGGCTCTCAAGATCCAATGGAGGTCGGAACGCTGGTGAAACAAGCGATCCTGGATCGGACGCCGCCGGGGATAAAGGCGAGCGTAGAGGTGGGACACGCGGGGTCGCCGTATCTCGTGGTTCCACCGGGGAAGCCCAATACGCCAGAGGATCAACCGGCGTTGCTGGCGAAAGCGTTTGATGCGGCCCGCAGCGCGATCGGGGAAGAGTTCGATAAGCCGGCTTTGTTTTTGAGAGAGGGCGGAAGCATTCCGATTATTTCGGATATCAAGAAGATCTTGGGTTTGGATTCGGTGATGATCGGGCTTTTCCTTCCGGAAGATAATCTGCACGCGCCGAACGAAAGCATGAATCTCAGCGTCCTTGAAAAGGGGATACGTGTATCGAGAAAAGTTTTGAAATCGATCGCTGGGAGTTGATGGGGATTTTTTTTCGCCCACGGATCGCACGGATTTACACGGATGAATTATTAAGAGATTTTCCCACGAAGGACACCAAGTTGCACGAAGGCTAGCGTTCTTAGCCTTAAATCTCTTTGTGTCCTCTGTGCACTTCGTGGGAGAATCTCTTTCAAAAAAGAATTCTCAAATTATCCGTGTAAATCCGTGCGATCCGTGGGCAGGAAATCTCAGTTTTGGCGGTAGACTTGCATTAGGTCCAAGATGGTCTCGCGGATGTGGAAGAGTTCTTTGCGGATTTCCAGTTGCCATTCATCTTTCGACTCTTGAAGCGAGCTGGCGGCTTCGAGGGTGGCGATGGCAAGGTGAATGAGATGGAGGGCTCGCTTTAGTGTGGCGACGACGAATCCGGGCTCGGGGTCGATGCCTTCGGCTACTTCTTCGAGAGAGGCGATGAGTTTGCTAACAGTGAGCTGCGAATGCCAGAGGAGCTGATTCCAGGGGTTGATGTTTTCGTCGTTGAGAAGTTTTCGGGATTCCGTTTCGAAAAAGATTCGCGATGTAAGATCCATCATCGCGGAGATAAGCGGATGGTTGGGCAGGTAGTCTTCGTTCTCGTCAGCCTCCTCGTCGAGAAACGGTGGCTCGTCGTCCAAGTCCTCATCGTGCTCGTCGGGGTATTCGATACTTTCGATTTCCCATCCCATGGCCTCGGCGACGAGTTCTTCACATTTCGGGTCGTCGCCGTACTTCTCGAATAGCTCCATGAGCAGGTCGCTCCGGGCGTCCGATTTTTGGAGAAAGGCTTCCCACTGGAATTCGTTCATCTCTCCAGTCGCGGGGAGAGGATCCTCGTCGGGCTCGATCGCTTGAGTGAGTTGGTCCATGAATTCGAACATGGCTTGCTGGTTTTTGAGGCGCTGCTCGACTTCGTCATCTTCCGACAAGCTCCATTTCGGCAGGCTGATGTTCCATTTGTAGTCGGTGGTTTCGATGAGCACGCGTCCGTTGGACTGGCTGAACCACTCGAGGTAGAGGCAGTTGCCCCAGGTGTAGGGCGGATGGCCTTTGGGGAAATCGGCGATGGCGTCGTCAGGATCGACTAGGATCTTGACCTTTTTTGAGGCGGTGATGTCGCCCACAACTCCGTCTTGGTGGATGTCCAGGCCGGTGTAGTCGCCTTCCTCGGCGAAAGGGTTTTCGAAGGAGAGGGTTGCTCCAGCGAGGTCTCGATAGCAGTTACCTTTGAGCTTTAGCTCGAGTGGCTTGTTCAGCCCTTTGAGCCAAATCAGACCGGTAACTCTTCCAGGAGTCTGGTTTTGGATCTCTCCTTTTATGACGTAATGATGGATCCTCCAGGCCATATGAGAGAAAGCTTAGGAAGCGAATTGGCGGTGTGTCAACTGTTCGGGCGGATGTTAAAATTGGCTCACGCGAAGTCGCAAAGGCTTTAAGGAATTGGAAATCCCGTGGAGGGCCAGGAGCTTACTCAATTTAAAATTTTCTTTCTTCGCGTCTTTGCGGCTTCGCGTGAATCAATATCGTTCGCTCGTGATTCGACCAAGCTTTGAGTTTTATTGACAAGCTCATGACTGGCGATGGCGGCGAGAGTCGGGAGCCTCCGCAAGGTTCGTTTTTCGGGTTGACCCATTGGGACGAGGCGCGAAGTTGCGGGATCGCATGGCCGAATACACTCAGCTGCTGATTTTGATCGCGCCCGTCTTTCTTATAATTCTGGCGGGCTATGGGCTGCGTTCAATGAACTGGGTGACTGCGGAGGTGGATGCGGGGCTGATGAATCTTCTGATTCGTTTTCTCTATCCCTGCCTAGTCTTTTCGGTCGTTCTTGGGTCCGATACGGTTCGTTCTTCGTCGAACATCATTCTGCCGCCGTTGGTCGGGTTCGCGATGACGACCCTAGGAATGGGCGTGGGATGGCTCGTGGCGAGATCGTTGGGCTACCGAAGAGGCGCGGGCTTGCGAACGTTCTGCTTTGCGGTTGGTATCGCGAATTATGGATACATTCCGATTCCCCTTATCCAAGACATGTGGGGCGAAGGCGAGCTGGCGGTTTTGTTCGTCCACAATGCCGGAGTGGAGTTCGCGATTTGGACGGTGGGCATTGCTATCGTTTCAGGCGCGTCGTTCAGAAAAAGTTTGAAGAAGGCGGTGAATCCGACCGCTGTGACTTTGGTAGTCGCGGTTGCCCTGAATCTAATCGGGGCGGACAAATACGTTCCCGAAGCGTTGAACAAGGCGGTCTCTAGCGTGGCGATGTGCGCGATACCGATCGGGCTGCTGATGATCGGAATGACGCTCAAAGAATTGGCAAAGGAGGGGAAATCGCTGTTTGATGTCCGATCGAGTTTCGGATCGGTGTGCGTACGGATGCTCTTGCTGCCGCTGCTCATTTTGCTGTTCGCGAAGGTCCTTCCCGTTTCAGACGAACTCAAGCGAGTGATGATTGTCCAAGGCGCGATGCC
>JAJFLS010000545.1 GCA_021772595.1 Opitutales bacterium | reverse complement strand
GAATGCAAAAAGAATAAACAAAAACAGGAATATCCACGTAGAACCCTCGAGCACCACAGGACTGATCCACCCGTTGAACGCGCCCAATACGACTATGTATCCAACATTAAACAAAACCCACTTTTCGCGCATTAACGAAGTGGAAAGTTCTTTTATTCTTCTTTTCTCTCGGATCAGTTCGATCAGATGAACTACGATCCATGCTGTAGATATGGCGATCGATAGGATCATCAACTCGGCAGCTCTGTGCGGAGTAAAAATAAGATACCCTGAGATTATCCAAAACATCCACGAAAAGAGTGCGACAAGAAACCCGACATGCCTGTATCCACCTTTCTGTTGCCGAACTTCTCCAAAATGCTGGTGATCATCAAACATCGTCTTCACTCTGAACAAAAGGACAAATAAACCGAGCAGCAGGGAATTTACTCTTTCTGAAGCCGCATCCATTAATGATGCATCCGGATCAAGAACTTGAATTCCTTGAAATAAAGCTGCCACGATAGCTGCTAAAACCGCCAATCCGGCCGTCACGTTAATTCGTTGAAATAGGTTCATTTCTCTTTACCGAACAAGTTATTCTATGATTTCTGGATATCATTCCGGGGGACTGGAGAGATTCAAGCTTGTAATAAGTATAAACACCTAAAATACTACCTATTTCTAATCAACAATCCTGCCAAATGGGAGGATGGTTGAAAAATTGGATATCCTGCCATGATTGAAATTTCTCCTGCTGTTAATCGGGAATTGTTCCGGTCCGGCAAGCCATCCGGTCTTGTCGCTACGCTCGGAACTGGTCGCGCTCGCTCGCGAATCGGTGCCCGCCAACCACAAGCCCCACTATTTGAAGTGGCTTCGCCACTATCTGGACTTCTGCCACAGGCGCCATCACCTCCCCGATGAAGACGATAGCCTGGACCTCTTCCTACGAAAGCTCAGCGAGAACCACCAAAATGCGTTTCGACAGAAACAGGCCGCTAGATCCGTCGAGATGTATCGCGGTATCGTCCGCGAACGGAAACCGACCGAAAAAATCGAAAGAGAGGCCACGGAGGCGAATCCGAGCGCCTGGGACGACGTGACGCTTAAGCTGAAAAGGCGCATCGAAACCCTCCAATATTCCCGAAAGACCTTCGCGACCTATTCGACGTGGATCCGCCAGTTCCAGAAATTCCTGAATGACAAGGATCCCGATTTGGTCGGCCACAGCGACGTCAAGACGACGATGATCTACACCCACACCGTCCGAATCAAAACGATCAAGAACCCCAGGAGCCCCTTGGTTTTCTGATATCGGCTTGATCGCTTACGAAAAGCCCGAAGCCGACCACGGTTTCGGGCTCCGATGGCCAGGCTATTCACCACGTCGGCAGCGATCGCTTCGAAATTTCCGAAGAATCCATCACGCTGCCGCCATTGACGTGCCTCGAGAAGGGGGGGACGACTTTTCGCTCGCCCCATATGAGCTCTTCAAGAGAACGGGGCGATTCGCTTGAACTCGATGAACTGGGGCCCGAGACGCCCTTTCCTGGTACAGGAATTTCAGCTTGGATCAGGCAAAAGGGTAACAGCTTATCTTCGTCTAATAGACTGATCTCCGAGGGCAGTTACAAGATATTTATCAGTGGAAATACCGATTGAGAGACGCAATCATTATACGGTTGCCGTCGAGATGATCCCTCGAATCAACTCAATTCCTCAAGATGGGATTCACAGAGCTGAGCAATCACCCCTTAAGCAGCGACGACCGGAACCGGCCCGGTATCACCCATTGGGCTCACAATCTGGGGGGGGTACCGATCTGATAGTCCGCCCATATGCCGAGACCACTCACAATGGTGCCTTCGGCATAGTCTGGATGATGAGATTTGACAACTGTGCCAGAAACAAGACCACGCATCGGAGCGTCAAGTTCGACCGGTGGCATGTATTGATCCATATCGCTCATCCAGACCCGATTGGTCGGATCGAGCGACAGGTAATTCAGGCGAAACAGGAACTCACCATCGCTGGGTACAGGGAGAGATTCTTCTTCAAAACTCAGGACATCGTCGGTAATGTCGCCGACGGGCCGATTGCGAAGCCGCCAGATGCGGTTTACTTCAGACATAATCGTTCTCCTTTCTCAAGAGGTTGTTGATGGCCTAACAACTCGTTAGGCGGCGGTTTGCTCATTATAAGTCATTCAGCACTTGATCAACGAAGGCTACGTACTCGCTAGAGTATGCGGATTTGGTTCGATCCCATATATCTCTGGATAGTGCGTTGGAACCCACCACACTCTGGATTGCGGCGCGAATTGAGTGGGGAACGTTCTCACTCAAGAATCCTTCACGATACTGCCACAGCACGTTGTCTCGGTTTCGATTGAAAGACCGAAAATAGGACTGGTAGCGAATCAGCTCCTCTTCCGAAAGCTCACTACCAGCTCGAACCTTGGAGATTACGGCGGGCATATGGTCCGAATTAAAGATCGCTTGGTTTTCAGATTGGGCCGTCTCAGAACGACTGTGCGTAATCTGAGCGCGCATCATTTCGGTATTTTGGCGCAATTCTACGAGTAGTAAAACGAGCCCGACGACGACGCAGATATTGGCGGTAAGAGTCAACCAGCTAGTTACCTTTGTTAGTCATGATTACTCTCGTGTGCCGCCTAATCTTAATGGTCGCGTGCCTTTGTTAGAGGAGCGTTTGCCTCCCGGTTATCCGTGGGTTATCAAGCGTGAGCTCAACAGAGCCAAATAAGTCACATGATAGTGAAACTTAAACCAAGGAGACAAACGCATGAGAAAGAAACATATATACGTGGGTATGGATGTACACAAGGAAACTACGGTGATAGCCCTCGCCCACGGCGGCCGAAGCGGGAAGGTCCAGGAGTACGGCGCAATATCGAGCGGCCTGCATTGCATGAAGCTGTTCCTGTCGAGGATCCGCAAGCCCAACGTCCAGCTGCATTTCGTCTACGAGTCCGGGCCGACCGGTTTCGTGCTCCAGCGCAAGCTGACCGGCTGGAACGAGGACTGCATCGTCGTATCCGCCTCCCACGTACCGAAGAAGAGCGGGAACAAGGTGAAGACCGACCGGCGGGACGCCATCATGCTGGCCAACGTCGAGACTACTCAAGACGAAGCATGGATAGGCCTTCGCTGGGGGCGGTAAAGAGGAATTGAGTACGCCGCCTGGTTGGCACGTAGTGCCACGCACGTCTGCGTCGTGAAGCTCAGCTCTGTTTTCAAATCGGTCATTCTTATCTTCAATATTACTTCCTCAACCTAGTCATTCTAATCTTTGCCAACGTTGAGTTGAGCGGCGGCACTGCGAAAGCGCGGCCGAAGCTCATGCCCCGCAAAGAATCTTATGCCTCCACGAAGGCTTGGTGCCGTCCGCTCCAACTCGATGTTAGGCGGTGGTCCCCTTTTACCCCATTGTTTCAACCTAGCGCCGAACGGACTTCACGACCAATCTCGTCTAGCAGCGTCCGCGACTGGTCGAAGACACCGGACATCCAAAGGAACCCGTGGATCATCCCTTCATACAGTCGGAACTTGGCCGGCACACCCGCTGCCTCGAGCTTCGCCGCATAGTTTCGACCATCATCACAGAGCGGATCGAACTCGGCGCACACGATAAGCGCCGGCGGAAGGCCTGAGTGGTCCTCAGCGGCGAGAGGTGAACAGTACGGCATAGCTGCGTCGCTCGGATCGTCAATATAGTGGTTCCAGAAGTACTCCATGCTGGCGCGCTGAAGCCCGTACCCTTCGGCGTTCGCGACAGAGGAAGCGGTGTCCCAGCCGTACTCCACCGCTGGATAGATCAGCACCTGGTACGCGAGCTTGGGACCGTGCTCGTCCCGAGCCTTCAAAGTCACGGCTGCCGCAAGGTTGCCTCCAGCGCTGTCCCCGATGACTCCAATGCGTGACGGATCGAGCCTGAGATCGGAGGCATTGTCGAAAACCCATCGTGTCGCGGAGTAACAATCATCGAATGGAACGGGAAACTTGTGCTCGGGCGCTTTTTGATAGTTCACGGCGACGACCACACATCCCGTGCGGTTGGCAAGGGAACGACTGAACGAGTCAACAACGTCAATATTCGCGATGACCCATCCACTACCATGAAAGTAGATAAGTCCGTGCTGTGGCTCGCCGGTTCCCTTGTCGGGTCGGTAGATCCATGCCGGCAAGTCCGCCGTCGGCCCCGGGATGAACCGGTGTTCGACGCTCGCAACCTCCTCGGGCTCGCCACCAAGTTCTTTGAACGCCAGCACCGCAACGCGAGCCTCGGCTGGCGTCATCGACTCCCAGGGTTCTGCACCGGAGTCGCTCATGTCCTGTAGGAAGGCTTCAGCTTGAGGGTCGAGTGGCATTGTTTCCTCCGTTTGTCGCTAAATTGGGTCCGTCTGAATCCGCATAACAAGTCATTCTATGATTTTCAGATACCATCCCATTTGGAAGGATATTCAAACGAAATCATGGGGAAACGAGCAAATTCCGTTTCGACAACACCCCATTTTTCAGAAGATCCAATCCCCGATAGCATTCCTTGTGGGATGATCTATGAACGCCTGGCACCTCCCTGAAGTGGAATAAAGAGAGCCAATCCTGTACTCTTGCGATTTTGGGTTTCGAACAGTGGTCGGCGTGAGCATTCGTGTAGTTGATAGATCTCTACGAAAAAAGACGGGACTATGCCTCCACTCCACCGCCGCGATGACACGAAAACGGCTAGTCATGACACCGTTGCAGCTTCGTCTTGATTCCATTGTCTGCGAGTATCCGTTCGTTGGATCCGGTTCCAACAGGATAGAGCGATGAAATACGTATACCAAAGAGCCAGCGACGACGAAGCGATTATCCGCGAATACAAGGAACGACTTTCGAAGGAATCTCTAGATGCGCTTATCGAGATGTACAACTGGGAGGCGCGCTGCGGTATCGTCGGCGTCCACCGTCAAGCCCTCTATCTTATTGCGGTTCGCAAAGAGTTCCTGGAGCGGCTCGAGCAAAGTCCAATCGCGATCGAAGATCGCAAGATCATCGATCTCTCGGCCGAGATCGACATAGTGGATGGCGAGCTCGTGAGAAAGATTAATTGAAAACCGATACAGCCTCCATCATTCTCGCCGTACCATTTCAGCCGGTCAAAATGTCCCGAACAAAAGGCCCATGTTCGGAACAAAACGTCCCGAAAAACCCAGATTTGCCCACATAGGGCATCTTAACCTGTTGATTTTAAACGTGTCGGTAAAATCCAGTCGTCCCGACCATTTTCAACCAGGGAATTGCGTTCTAGAAACGGATCTAAACCACAGATCACCTAGAGCAGCATAGCCGCACGTTCTAGAGCCTCAGGGTCTTGAGCTTTGTCGAAAGGCAACCAAAGATTTTGAACCGCTAATGAACGCAAATTGTCGCGAATCGATAAAAGGTAGCGGCCGATCTTCGAGCGGCCAACTTCGGAACGACGCAGTCGTCCCGCTACCAATTGATTTCCAGTCTCCGTAGCGGAGCGACTGCGTCGTTCCGACCACCGCACGAAGAAGGATTTGATGGCCACTACCGAGCAAGCGACCCATTCAATCTGCGATTAGAAAATCGATAATCTACAGACACTGCTTGACAGACGACACCAGAGCCTAACCTCATTGATTGACAGTCTCCCAGTCTCCCAGTCTCCCAGTCTCCCAGTCTCCCAGTCTCCCAGTCTCCCAGTCTCCCAGTCTCCCAGTCTCCCAGTCTCCCAGTCTCCCAGTCTCCCAGTCTCCCAGTCTCCCAGTCTCGTTCAGCCCAATGCCGCGAGCGCTCGATCGACGCCCAATCCGGGACTGCTCAAAATAGGTATTGGACAATCCGATACAAGACGTGCCGCATCGGCCATCGACGCCTGGGCTAGCACGATCACGTCGCCCGATGCGATCTCAGCCTCAAGCCCCTTGGCGATTGCTTCAACATAGCCCGAGCGGTCTCCCGCCTCGAAATATTTCCAAGCGTCCGCGATCACAACTTCCTTGACCGAAATCGACTTGGCCAAACGACTAGCGGACGATTCAAGCAATTCCCTCGTCGGTCCCAGTGTGCTGGATAGCGACGCCGCCAAGACGATGCGATCGCCCACACGAACCGCTTCATCCGCCATCGCCCGATCAATCCGCTGAATCTCGACCGTCGAGGACGCATTCATCGCTTCGGCCACCGCCCCGATTGACGAACACGTGCACACGACCAAATCCGCACCATCATCGACGAGTTCCGACAGGTCCGTCCGGATCCGCTCCTCGATACCCTCGTCCATCGCTCCCTTAACAAACACGTCCTTCAAAACCGATTCATCCACCCGGTGCGCCACCACGCAATCGCTTCCCGACGCCCGAACCAAATCTTCGAATGCCGACACATTCGCATCCAAAGTATGCAGAAAAGCCAATTTCTTCTTCACAGATCCAATCTGCGTTCTCGTTCCTAAAACTCAAGAGCATCCCCGCGGATCGTCCAGATAGACGCAGATAGCGTATTTGTTTCCCCCCACGGATCACACGGATTTGCACGGATGAAGGATGGTGGAGCA
>JAJFLS010000544.1 GCA_021772595.1 Opitutales bacterium | reverse complement strand
GGCTGCAAAAAGCCATGGTCCTCCAAAGCCAGCTCCCCGCGGAAGAAGAAGCAGCTCCAGCAGCAGTAGTCGAATAGAGCCGCAGCTCTCAAGGCAGGGCTTCGATCCTGCTCAGCGTATACGCCGTCAACTTAATGGCTTTATCGAATGTAGGAGCCTGCTCGCAGGCGATTCTCTTCGTGCATCACTAGGTGACAGAAATGAGCAACTTGACGAAATCCGCTCAAAAGCTAATGTCCTACCCTATGACCAACAGAGCTCACGACATCGAACAGAAAGCCCTATCTCTTCCGGCAGCCGAGCGTGAAGCGCTTGCGAACCATCTCTTTCAAAGTGTCCACAACCAGGAACTAAGCGAAACGGACGAAGCATGGCTGGCTTTGGCCGAGGAACGATGGAAGACCTATCAGGCGAATCCAGAATCTGGTATAGAAAAGACGCTGTTTTTCTCCCAAATCAGAGATTCGCTCGGATGGACATAATTTTTCCGCCCTCAGAGCAAACCACAACCAAATGACAAGAAAACGCGGCCCGCTCTAGCCGTCCACAACAAGCGGACCCAGCAAACAGCAAGCACCCTACGGGGGCTTGCGCCTTTCTTCGGATTCGTGTTTGGTGGGCGGAGTTCTCTATAATATGAAAAAGTACAAACTATCTATATTTAGCCTGATCATTCTCTCGTTGATTGGCTGTCAGACAACCGAGCAAGTCCTCTCATCAAGAGTGATTAGTCTTGATGGCGAATACGGTACGATAGCGTACAAAGGAAGCCTCACTAGAATCGAAAACGGGAATGAGATTATCATTAAAGTAACCGAATTGAATCTCAGCTACGTTAAAGATGCGACGTAGAATCGAGTCCCTGTTGCTAACTTGAAAAAAATAAGGCTCGTCGCTACAAAAAGGCCGAAATCTGGGGAGGGGCGATCAAATATTCTGTATGAAGATGTGCATGCTATTGAAGCTGTCCTGTCTATCTCTAGCGGCTCAGTTGCACTGCCAGTCATTACTCTGCGTGTCCCGAGATCTATCGCTTCAAAATCTGATCACGTTGGATTGGCATTGCTTGGAGATAGGGTTATGTGGCCAATGTTACCTGGACTAAAATAAGAGAACAATCACAGGTGCAGTGGTTGCGTTGATTTTATCAACAACGCTCCTACGTCGCTTGATCCCACTGCGTGGGGCAGGATCGCCGCTACGCGTCGGCAGGATTTTGAAAATAGGTGCTTTAGATGAGACCTATCTAAAGCCCGATCCTGTCTCTTCAATATCCTGCCCTCGCAAAGCGAGGATCCTGCCGTACCGCTTGCGGGACGATCAAGCGAGGTACGAGCGTTGTCCATTTCTCAACCTCTCAAATCGCCAGCACGCTGGCTCCTACTGCTCTATAAAATCCTTCTGTGCACCGAAGCGCGCTCTCAGACGCAGGCCCTGCAGGCGGATGAAGCCTGTGGCGTCGTCGGGATTGTAATCGCTTTCGACGCCTTCCATCGAGGCGATGTCTTCGTTGTATAGAGAATATGGGGACTTGCGGCCGACTGTGGTCACGTTTCCTTTATATAGTTTGAGCCGTACTGTTCCGGTGACGCTCTTTTGGCTGTTGTCGATCAGGGCTTGTAGCGCTTCGCGCTCGGGAGCGAACCAGAAACCGTTGTATACAAGTTCCGCATACTTAGGGATCAAGCTGTCGCGCAAGTGCTCGAGATCGCGGTCCATGGTGATCGATTCGATCTGCTTGTGGCCCATCATGAGAATGGTTCCGCCCGGGGTCTCGTAGACTCCCCGGCTCTTCATGCCGACAAATCGGTTTTCGACGATATCCACACGGCCAATGCCGTGTTTGCCTGCGAGCGCGTTGAGCTTCTTGAGAACCTGGGCCGGGTTGAGCGATTCGCCGTTGACCGCGACGCAGTCGCCTCTTTCGAAATCGAGCTCGATATACTCAGCCGCGTCCGGCGCGTCTTCGGGATCGGCTGTCAGCTTGTACATCGCCTTGTTCTCGGGAGTCGTCGGATCGAACCACGGGTCTTCCAGAATGCCCGCTTCGTACGAAATATGGAGCAAGTTGCGGTCCATCGAGTAGGGCTTCGACGCGGACGCTTCGACATTGATATCGTTCTCGGCACAGTAGGCGATCATCTCGCTGCGGCCGGGAAACGCCTTGCGAAAGACCTCCATCCGCCAGGGAGAAATCGTCTGCAAATCCGGGGCGAGCGCCGCGTAGGCCAGCTCGAAGCGGACTTGGTCGTTGCCCTTGCCGGTCGCTCCGTGAGCGAGCGCGTCGGCGCCGACCTTTCGGGCGAGATCGATGTGGGCCTTGCCGATCAGAGGCCGGGCGATCGACGTGCCGAGAAAGTATTGCCCCTCGTAAATCGCGTTCGCCCGCATGATCGGATAGATGTAGTCGGCCGCGAACTCGTCGACCAAATCGAGCGTGTAGTGCTCGGAGGCGCCGGTCGCTTTCGACTTTTCCTCGAGCCCGTCGAGCTCCTCCTCTTGTCCGACATCCGCCGCGAAGGTGACGATCTCCGCGTTGTAATGATCTTTCAACCAACGAACGAGCACCGAAGTGTCCAGTCCGCCCGAGTATGCTAGCGCGATTTTCATGAGATATTTTCTAAAAAGTTAAGTTTTGTTTCCCGCAGATTTCGCAGATGAACACAGATTTTTTGAAGAGTCTTATGCTCACTCGTTTAAAGAATTTCCAGACATATTATCTGCGGGCATCTGCGAAATCTGCGGACCAAGCTACGATCGTACCTTTTGGCCGAGCACGGCCATGATCGCCTTTTGCGTGTGGAGCCGATTCTCGGCTTGGTCGAATACGATCGATTGCGGGCCGTAGAGCACGTCTTCTTGAACTTCCATCCCTTTGTAGGCGGGAAGGTCGTGCATGAATAGCGCGGCGGGCTTCCCGAGCTTCATCAGGTCGGACGTCACTGAATAGGGCTTCATCGCCGCGATTCGCTCGGCCGACTCCTCCTCCTGCCCCATGCTGACCCAAGTGTCCGTGTAGAGAACGTCTGCGTCGCGAGCGGCTACTTCGGGGTCGTTGGTGAAGGTGTAGGTCGGGGCGTAACCGCTTTCCGCGAGAACTTTCTTAATCTCCTCGCCCGGCTCGTATCCTTCGGGACCGGCGAGAACGAGCTCCATTCCAAACAGTGCCGCTCCGAGAATCCAGGAATTCGCGATGTTGTTCGCCGTGTCACCGAAGTAAGCCATTTTCCGGCCTTTTAGCGACTCGAGGTGGTTCTTCCCTTCTGACCAATGCTCAGTCATCGAGAAGGCGTCGGTATAGGTCTGGCAAGGGTGGAGGAAATCCGTGAGCGCGTTGATCACCGGGATGCTCCCCATCTCGGATAGCTCCTCGAGTTCCTTTTGCTCGTAGGTCCGGACGATCAATCCGTGCGCGAAACGCGAGAGCACGTTCGCCGTGTCGTAGACCGATTCGCCCCGTCCGAGCTGGATGTCGTTCTTGTTGAGAAAAATCGGATGCCCGCCCAGCTCGTGGATGCCCACATCGAAGGATACTCGCGTGCGCGTGCTCGACTTAGAGAAGATCATCGCCCAGGTCTGACCCTTGAGCGAGGGCGGCGTGTGGCGGCCTCTGCCTTGCTTGAAACTTTGGGCCAACGCGAATACCTCGCTAGCTTGGTGAGGAGCGAAATCGGTTTCTTTTAGAAAATGTGCCATGGAAAAATCGTTGATTGAAATTGAGTGTTCAGTATTTGGTTACGCCGTCGCGTTCTCCTGTCGCAACGCAACGCGGGCCTTAATAGCAGTCTTGAAAATGTCGAGCGCTTCGTCGAAGTCCGCCTGAGTCGCCGTAAGCGGGGGAAGAAAGCGAACCACATCCGGTCCCGCAGGTGGAACGATCAGAGCGTTCTCCCGAAGCAGCGTCACCATCTCGAAAGACGAGTCCGCAATCTGAATACCGATCATGTATCCAGATCCTCTGATTTCCAAAATGTAATCCGGAAACTCCGACTGGAGATCCTGAAGTTTTTGGAGAACGTAAGCTCCGTTCCTTTGGACGTTCTCCATCAGCTTCTCTTCTTCGATCGTATCGAGAACCGCCAGTGCCGCCGCGCAAATCAACGGCGTTCCTCCAAAAGTCGTGCCATGCGAGCCAGGGCCGAACAGCTCGGCATACTCGTCGCGAATCCAAACCGCGCCAATCGGGACGCCGCCGCCGAGGCCTTTCGCCATCCCGATCACATCCGGATAAATACCTGCCTTTTCGAATGCGAAGAAGCTCCCCGTCCGGCCTGCGCCGCACTGAACCTCGTCGATCATCAGCAACACGCCCTTCTCATCGCAGAGCGCCCGCAAGCCTTGGAGAAATTCGGTCGTCGCCGGGAAAATGCCGCCTTCTCCCTGAATCGTCTCGATAAATACCGCTGCGGTTTGATCGTCGATAGCGGCCTCGAAGCTCGCCAAATCGTTCAACGCAGCGAACTCGAACCCATCGACTAGCGGAGCGAATCCTTCCTGGATCTTCGCTTTCGGCGTCGCGCTCATTCCTCCGAACGTCCGTCCGTGGAATGCGTTTTCCGCGCAGACGATCTTGAAGCGTTTCCCCTCTTGCCCGCTGAGCTTCCGGCCATGGAGCCGAGCCAATTTGATAAGGGCCTCGTTCGCTTCCGCGCCGCTGTTGCAGAAGAAGACCTTGCCACCGCCGCCCGCTTTTTCGTTCAGCTTCGCCGCGAGTTTCGCCTGATTTTCGTTCCGGTAGAGATTGCTAACGCACAGCAGCTCGGCCGCTTGTTCCTGGATAGCTGTCACCAACTTCGGGTGACAATGCCCCAGGCTCGCGACTGCGATCCCCGCACAAAAATCGAGATACTCTTTTCCTGCGTCATCCCACAACCGAAGTCCACGACCACGAACAAACGTAACAGGCGGCAATCCGTAATTGCCGAGTACATTATCCTTGTAGAGCTGCTCGGTGTCTATGTTCGTTGTCATGATGGTTGTGTTTTGTTTTGAACTATTTTTCCCACGAAGTTCACGAAGGATCACTAAAAGTTAGTTTAAACTTCAAATTTCGTGATGTCATCAATACTTCGTGATCTCTGTGTCCTTCGTGGGAGATCTTAATGCACGATCTCCGTTCCGATTCCCTTGTCGGTGAAAATTTCCAATAGTAGGCTATGCGGCATTCTGCCGTCGATAAAGTGGACCCGATGCACGCTCGAATCGAGAGCATTCATGGCGCTGTCGATTTTCGGCACCATCCCCTGGCTAATCGTTCCGTTCGCTTTAAGCTTCTCGACCTGGCTCACTTTGAGTGACGGGATCAG
>JAJFLS010000543.1 GCA_021772595.1 Opitutales bacterium | reverse complement strand
CATGGCATGGCCGACGACAATGTGTTTTTCGACAACTCCGCAAAACTGATCTCCATTCTGCAAAACAAAGGCGTCCCGTTCGACCTGATGGTCTACCCCGGCCAGAAGCACGGCTTCCAGGGAGACGCGATCAAAATCCACGTCGCCAAGCTGCGGCTGAATTATTTCAAGGAACATCTTTAGAAAAATGTAATCTATTGCAGTTCTGATAGGTCTTCTAGACGCCTTGGGTGGATGACCGAGTTACGTTGGATAGTTAGGTTTTTATAGCGTCGGTTTGGGGCATTGGGAAGTGCACCGTATTTCTTGATATAATGGAGTTCTATAGTAGTTTAGTTATCCAGTTTTCATGAGACATTTCGGATTTGAAGCTCAAGCGCCAGGCATCGAAGTCAATGACGCTCAATCCAAGTTGAACAGGACGATCGTGAGTGAGGTCGCAAGCCCGTCTTCGATCGATCAAATCCGAAAGATCCTCCGGGACGCGCAGCGATCAGGGAATCCGGTTTGCGCGGCGGGTTGCTTGCACGCGATGGGACAACAGCAATTCGGCAGCGGCGCAATATTGTTGGACATGAAGAGATTTAATCGGGTTGTGAAATTCGATAGACTGAGAGGGATAATTGAGGTGGAAAGTGGGATTGAATGGCCGGATTTGATCGGATTTCTGCACGAAATTCAGAGGGAATCGGAGAGAACCTGGGCGATAAAGCAAAAGCAAACGGGCGTTGATCGGGTGAGTATCGGCGGCTCTCTTTCGGCAAACATTCACGGGCGCGGGTTGCGATTCCCGCCGTTCATCAACGATATTGAGTCGTTCGACCTGATCGACGCGAATGGGAATGTGAATACATGTAGTCGAACGGAGAACGAGGAACTGTTTTTGTTAGCTATCGGTGGATACGGACTTTTCGGTATCGTCGCGAATGTAAGGCTTAGGCTTGTTCCGCGGACAAAGGTCGAGCGAATCGTGAAGCTGATCGCGGTTAAGGATCTGTTGCCACTCGTCGATCTACGTTTGCAGGAGGGATATGTTTTCGGCGACTGCCAGTTTTCTATCGATTTGTCGGGTGATGCTGCAGAGCATCCGGGCGTATTTTCATGCTATCGCCCCGCCAGAGAGGAGACGCCCATTTCAAGTGATGCCAAGCAGCTTTCCGGGAGCGATTGGAGTGGCCTATATAAATTAGCGAGAACGGACAAAATGAAAGCGTTCGAATTATATTCGGGCTATTATCTTTCGAGTTCTGGTCAAGTCTACTGGTCGGACTCTCATCAGTTGTCTAGCGTCTTCGATGGATACAGCGAAGCGGTCGATGATCGCCTTGGCACAGAGATGATCACTGAAGTCTACGTTAAGCGGGACGACTTTCTGCCTTTCCTCGCGAAAGTTCGCGAAGACTTTTTGGATCAAGAGGTGGATATGATGTATGGTACGATTCGTTTCATCGAGAAAGATTCGGAGAGTTTTCTCGCTTGGGCCAGAGAGGCGTACGTGTGCATTGTTTGCAACCTGCACGTCGCGCATGGCGAGGAGGGGCTTGCAAAAGCGAAGAGAGATTTTCGCAGGATTATCGATAGAGCTGTTGAGTTCGGAGGAAGCTACTATCTCACGTATCATCGTTGGGCGAAACGGGAGCACATTGATGCGTGTTATCCTCAGTTCTGCGAATTCCTGCGGTTGAAGCGGAAATACGATCCTCGAGAGCGTTTTCAAAGCGATTGGTATCGACACTACAGAGACATGTTCGCTGAATCGATTTAGCAATCACGCGTAGCGGCGATTCGTTTGTTGCTTATATGAAAAGGTATTCGATTACTAGCAGGTTATTTCGTGCCATTATCATGCTTATGGCTTTAGCTGGAGCTTTGAGTTCCGGGCTATTCGCCGGGAAAGACACTCTATCGGGCAGTGAGGATGCCAAGATCGTCGCCATGCTGTTCTACGCGGACTGGTGCAGCTCTTGCAAGGTGCTCGATCCGAAAGTGGAAACGGCGAAAAAAGCGTTTGCGGATTCCTCGGTAAAGTTCGCGAAGATCGATCTCACGAATGACGCGACGCGAGCGGAGTCGGAAAAGCTCGCAGAGACGCTGGGCGCGACAGAAGCTTTCTATTCCTACGGAAGCCGGACCGGATTCATGCTTCTAGTCGAAAAAGCGTCGGGCGAAGTGCTTTCAATGATCACAATGTCGAAAACGGTGGAGCAGATCGAGGAAGCGCTCACAAAAGCCTTGGAATCATAGGATTAAGTAGCTCAGGGTTTCAGCCGAGCTACTTAAAGGTTGATCTTTATCGGGCTTTCATCATGAACGTTTGGCCAGCGACGTAGATCCCGCTAGGCGGGACAGTCGATCGCGTGAGACGATTTTAAGACAGATTCCATTTATTATCACTAGGATCCTGATCCTCCGCGACAGGCACCCGACATGAAGACAATTCCAGATTTCCAGAAATGGAAGACGGCTGGAACGCCGATCACCTTGGTGACGTGCTACGATGCCGCTACTTCCAAGATCCTCAACGAGACGAGCGTAGACGCGCTCCTCGTAGGCGACTCCTGCGCGATGGTCGTCCACGGTTTCGACAGCACCATCCACGCGACTGTCGACATGATCTGCTCTCACACGGCGGCGACCCGGAGAGGGGCCCCGGACAAGATCATCATCGCGGACATGCCGTTCCTTTCCTACCGACGGGGAGAAGAGGCGTCCACCCAGGCGGTTGCCGAACTGATTCGTGCCGGCGCCAACGCGGTCAAGGTCGAGCGCTGCAAGGGCAACATCAAGCTGATCGGCCAGCTCGTGGACGCGGGAGTGCCAGTGATGGGGCATCTGGGGATGACGCCTCAGTCGGTCAACGAATTTGGCGGATTCAAAATGCAGGCCCGCGACGACCTGGCGGCCCAAACGCTGCTCGACGAGGCTCTCGAGTTGGAGGAGGCGGGCTGCTTCTCGATCGTGATTGAATGCATTCCGGCGCATGTCGCGGAGCGCGTGACCGATGCCTTGGCAATCCCGACCATCGGAATCGGGAGCGGCCCGGGGAATTCGGGTCAAGTGCTCGTGATCAACGACATTCTGGGGCTGGACTCTAAATTTCAGCCGCCGTTCGCGCGTCGCTACATGGACGCGGACCAAATGATTTCGCGCGCCGTCGAAGGCTATTGCGAGGACGTGCGCGAAGGCGAATACCCTGCAGAAGGAGAGTACCGATCATGACCACCGTAATTAGAAGCGTCGAGGAATGGACAGCCTATCGCGGCAAGCTGGGCAAGGAAAAGTCGCTCGGATTCGTCCCGACGATGGGCGGGCTTCACGAAGGGCATTGCGAGCTGGTCCGTCGTTCACAGAGCGAGAACGATCTGACCGCGGTCAGCCTTTTCGTGAATCGGACCCAGTTCAACAACGCGGCCGACTACGATTCGTATCCCGCCGATTTCGCGCAGGACTTGGCAATGCTGGAAGCGTTGGGCGTGGATGCGGTGTTCGCTCCCAGCTATGAATCGATGTATCCAGATTCCTATCGCTACATGGTTTCCGAATCGTCTGAGTCGCTGGCGATGGAGGGGACGCAACGTCCAGGGCATTTCGATGGAGTGCTGACGGTGGTGATGAAGCTCCTGAATCTCTCGGGTGCTCGGCGGGCCTATTTCGGAGAGAAAGACTATCAGCAGCTTCAGTTGGTAAAAGGGATGGTGGACGCGTTTTTTATGCCGATCGAGATCGTCGCTTGCGAGACAGTCCGAGCGTTTGACGGGCTCGCTTTGAGTTCGCGCAATCGACGTCTTTCAGAATCAGGCAGAGCGAAAGCGGCGGAATTTCCCCAAATTCTGGAGACTGCGGCAACCCTCGAGCAAGCTGTCGCGTTGCTTGAGGAAGCAGGGTTTCAAGTCGAATATGTCGAGGAGCGTGAGGGCCGGCGATTCGGTGCGGTGTCGCTCGAAGGGGTCCGATTGATAGACAATTGGGCCGTGGATGTGACGTCGTCTGTTTGATGAAACGAACATGAACCTTTGCATAGACATAGGGAATTCCCAGCTGCACGGCGGCGTTTACGACGACGATGGCGAGTTGTTGATGCAGATCCGAAAGGAGTCGTCGCATCGCGTTTCGAGCGACGAGATGGGCCTGTTTCTCGTTTCCGCATTAAAGGGAAAGGAGGTCGATCCGAAGTCGATCCAGCGCATTGGAGTGAGTTGCGTGGTGCCGGACGAGGTGTTCACGCTGCGTGTCGCTTGTCGTGATTACTTCGATACGGAGCCATTGTTTTTGGAAGCTGGGGTCAAAACCAAGCTCAAGATTAAGACGAGAAATCCGCTCGAAGTCGGCGCGGACCGGATTGCCAACGCCATTGCCGCGAGCGAGTTGTATCCAGATACCAATGTGATCGTGGTGGATTTCGGAACGGCGATCACGCTGGACGCGGTGAGCGCGAATCGTGAATACGTCGGCGGATCTATTTGCGCGGGCATTGGTCTCGCGATGGACGCGCTGGGGGCGAAAACCGCAAAGCTCCCGCACGTAGAGATTGTGAAGGCCGCCCATGCTCTTGGCCGCTCGACGATCGAGAGCATACAAGGCGGGTTGTATTATGGCTATCTTGGCATGATCCGAGAGCTTGTGAAGCGAGTCGACGAAGAGGCTTTCGGCTCCGAATCGTGCCGCGTCGTGGCGACCGGAGGATTCTCCAACCTCTATCGAGACGCGGAAGTATTTGATGAAATTGTGCCTGACTTGGTGCTCCGAGGCGTGAACGCGATGCTTGCGTTCAATCCCGAGGAGCAGAGTTAGAATTTTAAAGAAGCGAAACGAAAAAGTAATGAAACGCTCAATGCTCAAATCGAAGCTCCACCGCGCGGTCGTCACCGATGCGGATCTCAACTACGAAGGCTCCATCAGCATCGATCCGGCTCTCTGCGCAGCGGCCGATCTCGTGGAGTTCGAGAAGGTGGACGTGTATAATTGCGACAACGGAAATCGGTTTCACACCTACGTGATCTGGGGAAAGCCCGCCGAAATCTGCATAAACGGAGCCGCTGCCCACCTTGCGAAACCCGGCGATCGCGTAATCATCGCCAGCTACGTCAAGGTCAAGGAATCGAAGATCGATTCCTTCAAGCCGAAGCTCGTCCTCGTCGACGAGAACAACACAGTGAAGAGCTTCAAAGAGCCGTCGGTCCGGAGACCGTAGTAGTGAGAGAGATTCGGAACGACGCAGTCGTTCCGCCACTAGTTAGTCTCGAGTAGCGGAACAATTGCATTGTTCCGAAGCCGAACAGATCCCTACATCGAGGGAGCATCTTCGAAGGGGAACATGGGGTTGCGGCGATGGGAGTAAGCAAGTCGGGTCATGTCGGCTCTTGTGGCGCCGGGCGTATCGACGTGGATGAAAGATTTGGCGATGGGGCGGTAGGCGGCGAGAGGGGCGATGACACCTTTGGCGACGATAATCGTGAAGTTGGCCGGGTCGAGGTTGCAGGCGGCGAATTGGGATAGACTAAAGGGGGGTATACGGCGGGTCGTGAGCATAACCGTAATCCCTGTGTCGAGGGATTCCACAATAGCAGTGGGGCCTTGGTCGAATTGGGTGAAGCCGCCGTGGCGGACTTCCGGTTCGGTGATTTTTCCCTAGTGGAGAGAGCGGATGCGGAATGTGGCGGTGAAGGGCGCGCCGTGGAGAGTGTCGTTTTTTGCGCCGAAAGTGAGCTCGAGTTCAGCGCCGGGGTCAGCCTGAATGGCGGCGGCGCTTGCCTCGGGGTCGCAGATGCAAACAAAGGAGTTGGCGACGCGACAGGCGTGAAGCTCGGCGAGCAAGGTAGTGCCGTCGCCGGGAGAGCCCCCGCCGACGTTGTCG
>JAJFLS010000542.1 GCA_021772595.1 Opitutales bacterium | reverse complement strand
ATCGTGTCGTCGCTGATCCTCCTGAAATTGATTCCCTGATCTTCGGCGGCTTTGTGGATGGCTTCCGCGTTCGAGATTTTCGATTGGACGGTTAACGTGTCGAACCGTTCTCCAGGGTTGATGGTGTATCCAAGATCCTGTAGCGCGGATTTCGCGATGAGCGTTATGCGGCGAATGCGTCGGGCGATATCGGCGAGACCCATGGGGCCGTGGTAAACGGCGTAGGTGGAAGCGATGTTGGCGAGGAGAACCTGTGCAGTGCAGATATTGCTCGTGGCCTTGTCTCGTCGAATGTGCTGCTCGCGCGTTTGGAGTGCGAGGCGGAGCGCTGGGTTGCCGTCTGTGTCTTGAGATAGACCGATCAATCGTCCGGGGATCTTGCGCTTGTGAGCTTCTTTGGTTGCGAAAAACGCGGCGTGGGGCCCGCCAAATCCGAGGGGAACTCCGAATCGCTGGGCGCTGCCTACCGCGATATCGGCGCCGCATTCTCCGGGAGGCTTAAGAAGAGTGAGGGAGAGGAGGTCGCAGCAGGCGATCGTCATTGCCTTGTGGTCGCTGGCCTTTTGGGCGAGGTCGGAGATATCCGTGGCGACGCCGTATGTATCGGGATATTGGACGATGATGGCGAATGCTTCAGCGAAGTCGGTAGCGTCGTCGAAATCCACGATCTTCGCTTTGATGTCGAGAGGCTCGACTCTCGTTTGGATGACTTCGATGGTTTGGGGATGGCAGCGGCTGGAAATCAAAACCGACTTCTTGGCACCTCTGCCTTTCAGTCCGTAAGCCATGGATACAGCTTCGGCAGCGGCGGTGCCTTCGTCGAGAAGCGAGGCGTTGGCTATGTCCATGCCGGTGAGGTCGGAGATCATGGTTTGAAAATTCAAGAGCGCCTCCATGCGACCTTGGGAAATTTCGGCTTGGTAGGGAGTGTATTGGGTGTACCAGCCGGGATTCATCAGGATGTTGCGAAGAATCGGGGGAGGGGTAATTGTATTCGCGTATCCAAGACCGATGAGTGACTTGAATACTTTATTTTTAGCCGCGATTTTCTTGAGCTCGAGAAGCATATCTTGCTCGCCCACGGGCGCGGGCAGGCCTTCGATTCCGGAAGTTCGGATGGAGGAGGGGACTGCGCGATTTACCAAGGCGTCGACGGAGTCGAAACCGATTTCCTTGGCCATTTTGAAGGCTTCGCTTTCGTTCACGCCTAAGTGGCGTCGCGCGAATGTGTCGAGCTTGTCGAGCGAACGGCGAGTGTCTTGGTTGCTTTCGGAGGCCTCCTGAATCTGTGGCATAGGGCGCAGAGTAGAATTGGTTGGGCGCAAATCAATCTGAAAGGGAGACGTTTTTTGGGGATGCGGAAGAGAGGAGAGCAAAGAATAGGCTAGCGATTGTAGGAGCCTGCTTGCAGGCGATAATCGTTCTCGAGTAATGAATGAGGAAATCGCCTGCAAGCAGGCTCCTACAATTGAAAAGAGTCCCGGGTTGAAGAACGTAATTAGTGAATGAACTTTCAATTATCTGAGAGGGTTTTTTCCGTGTTGCGCGGGTTGGGGTTGGGGGCAGAGTCGAGGGATATGACGAAAAAGGAGCGTGGAGCGTTTGTGGATGTGGAACTCGGTCGGCGGTATCCGAATCCTCCGATTCCTTTGGATCATAGTGATTCGTATACTCTGTTGGTGGCGGTGTTGCTGTCGGCTCAGTGCACGGATGTTCGGGTCAACAAGACGACGCCGGCGCTCTGGGAATTGGCGGACAATCCGGCGGAGATGGCGGAAGTGCCGGTGGAGGAGATTCGGGCGATCATTCGTCCGTGCGGGTTGTCGCCTCGCAAGTCGCAGGCGATTCGCGATCTATCTCGGATTTTGATGGATGAGCACGGGGGCGAGGTGCCCGGTAATTTCGAGGATTTGGAAGTGCTTCCGGGAGTGGGGCACAAAACGGCTTCGGTGGTCATGTCGCAGGCTTACGGGCATCCCGCTTTCCCGGTGGACACGCATATCCATCGGCTTGCTCAGCGGTGGGGGCTGACGAATGGGAAGAACGTGGAGCAGACGGAGAGAGACTTGAAAGCGCTCTTTCCGAAGTCGCGCTGGAACGCTCTGCATCTGCAGATCATTTTCTACGGGCGCGAGCATTGCACGGCCCGAGGATGCGACGGAACGGTTTGCCCGATTTGCAGGGAGCTTTACCCGAGACGGAAGTCGCCGGTAAAGACACGGAAATAAAAAAGCTCCCCGGCCGTTAGGCGGAGGAGCTTTGGGAAAGTGTGAAGTTTGGCAACTCCGTGGAATTGTTCTAGGGTCCTGGAGGTGGCGCAGGCGCAGGATTCTCTAAAATTTTCGCAGCACTGTTTGTCCCCGGCAGGTTATTGAGGGCGCCATCCACGTTGTTTACTCTCGTGCCGTCGCCATCGTAGAGTTTTCCCGCTGCTCCTGTGCCGAGTTCGTTAAACCAGGAAACGTTTCCGGTTACGAATCCAATATGACCACCTTGCGTTCCATAAATATCGTTTGGGCCCCATTCGTTTGCTGCAGTATCAGTCATTCTCGAAAATACGAGGGGGGTAGTTGTTGGCGCGTTTGTGTCTAGATTTGCTACATAGCTGAAAGACAGATTGCCGAGCGCTCCACCTAGATCTGTATTTGTAATTTTTGCTCCAGTCGCCCCAACTATTACGGGGGTAGGGCCTTCCAGTTTTATCGCGACCGCATCGCTGTCGCTGATCCAAATACCAATGTCGTTTAGGCCCCCTTCTACTGCAAGCACTGCAGCGACACTATCGATATCAACGCTTTCGGCTCCGGCTATTATTTTTCCATTGGCATCAACCAAATCTGTGGAGCTGACGAGTCGTCCACTGTTGCTGCTCGCGAACAAGAGCGACGCGTTAACTATTTGCCTTATGCTGTTGATGTCCTTCGTCTTTCGAGCGGTTTCCCGCATCTGTGTGACGGTTGGAACGAGTATGGCTGAAAGAATAGCTATAATCGCGATAACGGTTAGAATCTCGATCAGCGTGAAGCCTTTCGAGCGGCGGTGTTTTAAATTGCGGGAAATCATGGGATGACGTTGTTGAAAATGTAGGACGAACTGTAGGATGTGCATCATACAAGATATCGAATTCTGATACTATTCAAGCGTGATTGGAGGATTTTACAGTGGAGCCGATTTGTGATGATAATGACTCAAGTAGTTGAGCTGACATTGGCGTAGTGGAATCCCTGATGGCAGCTGCGGATTTAGTCGAAATTCAGGTGTTTGTCCTAGCTCTTCAGATTTTGCTTTGCAAGCGGGGCGCGAACTCCCAGTTATAGGCGGGATGAAGATTTTTCTGGATGGCGAATTCGTTGAAAAGGACGAAGCGAAGATATCGGTCTTCGATCATGGGCTTCTCTACGGAGACGGCATTTTCGAGGGTATTCGCGTCTACAAGAAATGCGTTTACCGTTTGGAGGAGCATCTGGAGCGGCTTTGGTATTCGGCGAAGGACATTTTGCTGGAGATTCCGATGTCCGTTGAGGAGATGTCGGAGGCAATTTGCGAATCGTGCCGCATAAACGACATCGTGGATGGTTATGTTCGATTGCTGGTGACACGCGGAAAAGGCGATTTGGGGCTGTCTCCGAACTCATGCCCGAGAGCGTCGGTTATCATCATCGCGGATACGATCCGGCTTTATCCCGAAGAGCATTACACGAAAGGGCTTTCGATTGTAACGGTTCCTACGCGCCGGTCGGGTCCGGCGGCGTTGAATCCGGCCGTGAAATCGCTCAACTACTTGAATAACATCCTCGCGAAAATGGAGGCGGCCCAGAGTGGCGCGCTGGAGGCGATCATGCTCAATGATCAGGGCTACGTGGCGGAATGCACGGGCGACAACATTTTCATCGTTCACAAAGGCCAGGTCTACACGCCTGACGTGGCTAATGGGGCGCTGCGCGGAATCACGCGCAGCACGGTTATCGAGCTGGCGGGAAAGGCGGGCCTTCCGGTCAAGGAATGCAATTTGACCCGGCACGAGATCTGGAACGCCGACGAGTGCTTTTTGACAGGTACGGCGGCGGAGCTTATCCCAGTGGTGATGCTCGATAGCCGGGTGATCGGCTCCGGAAAGCCCGGCGCGGTCA
>JAJFLS010000541.1 GCA_021772595.1 Opitutales bacterium | reverse complement strand
GAAAAGGACCCCTTCCGCTGCGAGATTATCGAGTATTGGCGTCTGAACGTAAGGCTCGCCGTAGCAACCCAGCTCTTGTCCATTATCTTCGGATACAATGAGGAGGATGTTCGGAGCGGCAAGCGCTCCGAAATGAAAAATGAAAAATGTTAATTGAAAAACGAGGAGTAATTTCATGGTTTTAAGTCCGGAAAGACTGCTGCTTCTTTCTGTGGCAACCATTTGCGGTGCGCTGCAATGATCGCTTGGTAATCAGGTTTATCCGCCAAATTCGTCCATTCGTTGGGGTCTTCTTTATGATCGTATAATTCCTCCGAACCATCTGCGTACCGAATATAGCGCCAGTGTTCGCTGCGCACTGCGTGATTTCCACGCCCATAGGTCATCAGAGCAGGGCGCCTCCATTTGCTCTCTGGGTTTTCAAGAAGAGGAACGATACTGACCCCATCGCATGCTTCATCAGCAGCCAGCCCTCCCAATTCTAGCAATGTCGGATAAAGCGCCGACATATCGACTGGCGCTCCACACACACTTCCAGGTTTCGCCACACCTGGCGCGACCACGATAAACGGAATGTGATTCGCCTTTTCCCACAAAGCGAATTTCTCGATGTGATCCTTTTCTCCCAAGTGAAAACCGTGATCCGACCAAAGCACAATAATCGTATTGTCCCGCCGCGGACTCGCATCTAACGCGTCGAGTACTCGTCCCACTCGAGCATCCGCGAATCGAATACAGGCTGCATAGGCTTGAATGAAATCACTGTAAGATCCGGGAATCTTTTCATCGAGTTCGAGCATGCCATTCCAAAACCAGGCCTTGCTCTTTAACAACGCTCTTGCCCCGGCCGGAAGATCATCCCAGTCCTCGTCATTGCGAATAGGTTCAGCTATACTTCCTAAACCCTCGAAATACTCAGAAGGCGCGAAAAAAGGCGAGTGCGGCTTGAAGATTCCGCAAGCTAGAAATTGCGGTTTCCCAGTTGGTGGATTCTCCAACGCTTCGATACAGTAGTCTGCAGTTTTAAAATCAATGGAATCTCTCTCATTCGGAGGCCACTTGCCCCAGTCCGTATTCTTCGAACCGTATTCCGGAGCTCGATTCAGCTTCTCCTTAGGCATGTTCTGCGGATCCATAGGCCGGAATTCATCGAAGGAACCTGGATCGTGAAAGGCTCCCTCCAAGTGATGATGAAAGATCTTCCCGGCACCCTTAACTACGTATCCAGCGTCCTGGTACCGGTTCATAATCGTCTTACGCTGTGGCATCGCTCCACGCCAATCGCTTTTGTTTCCATATACGCCAGAAGTCGTCGGTCTAAGACCTGTCAGTGTCGCCGCTCGAGATGGATTGCAGGCTGGTGATGCGCAATAGGCTTTCGTAAACAACATACCCCGATTCGCGAGGCGTTCGAGGTTAGGCGTCTTGATCGGCGAGTTCGAATCTAGAAGAGAAATCCAATCGTTCATGTCATCGACGACGATGAAGAGGACGTCCGGAGCGCTCCGCGCTCCGAATTGGAAAGCGCAAAATGCAAACAGGTAGGGCAACGACCTCCGGGCGTGCCGCACAAGAAGATACAACCAAACCGACGCAGCACGCCCGGAGGTCGTTGCCCTACCTGACTTCATAATAAGGATTCGCTCGCATCGGTTCCGCGCCGACTTCGGCCCGCCATTCGCGCAGTTCCGCCAAGAGCTTCTTGGCCCGTTCTGGTTGCGATTCGCTTAGATCTTTGGTCTCCCCAATGTCACTCGCAAGATTGTATAGCTCGATTTCGCCCGTCTCCAAAAACTCGATAAGCTTCCAGGAACCACGCCGAATAATCGACGCCGGGGCGCTGTGCGGGTGCTGATTGTAATGCGGGTAATGCCAAAAGAGATCCTCGCGATCGAGTGTCTTTTCTCCTTTTAACAGAGCTGAAAGGCTCACGCCATCCTGGTGTTGGCGAGGTCGCATTGGCAATCCCGCCATGTCCAGGATTGTCGGATACAAATCGTTAGTAATCACTGGCACGGAATTCGTACTCCCTCGCTTCGACATTCCAGGCGCCTTTATTATCATGGGAACGCGAATGCCTCCTTCATAGTGCGATCCCTTGTTCGCTCGCAACGGCGCGTGATCGGTTGCTTTCCACAGTCCACCGTTATCAGAAGTGACGATCACCATCGTATTGTCGTCAAGGCCAAGCTCGCTTAAGGTTTCCATGACACGCCCAACGCTTTGATCGACACTCTCTACCATCGCAGCATAAGCAGGTTGACCTTGTCGCTCCTTTTCAGGAATCGCTTCGTATCGAGCGATCATCTCTTTTTTCGCCTGGAGCGGCGAGTGCACGGCGTAATGCGGGAAATAGAGAAAAAACGGATCATCCTTATTTTGGCGAATCAAGGCTACAGCTTCATCGGTAAGCCTATCATTCAGATACTCGCCTTCTTTGCCATCCGGTAAGGTCGTTTTCACTACAGCGCTTCCGGTGGTCGGCACGGTCCACTTTCCGGTGTAAGGATAAAAATAGCCGCCCGGCGCCCCATGCTCGCTTCCAGCAACATTCACATCGAAGCCATGCTGGGCGGGCAACGAGAACGGGGGACTTCCAAGATGCCACTTGCCGACATGCAGCGTCGCATAGCCCGCTTCTCGCAAAGTCTCCGCCAGCGTGAATTCCTCCAATGGCAATTCGCGCAGGAAGCGCCCTTCCCGCTTTTTATTTTCCTTCGGGCTCCAACGCCCCGCCGGCAACCATTGCGTGAGCATTAATCGAGCAGGATACTTTCCCGTCATCACACTAGCTCGCGTGGGCGAGCAGAGAGCGCAAGCCGCATAGGCATCGGTGAACCGAGTGCCCTCGGCGGCCAGTTTATCGATATTCGGCGTTTGATAATAGTCGC
>JAJFLS010000055.1 GCA_021772595.1 Opitutales bacterium | reverse complement strand
AAGGATAAGCAGCCCTACCACCGATAGACGCGAGTCCGAACGCGTCTCCATCTTTTGGTGGCGCGTTGATTCAATAAAAAAAGCCGATCCTTGCGGATCGGCTTTCTGAAAATAATTCGCTGACTACGCGACGCGCTCGACGATGAGCGGCGGCGGCGTTGGACGCTTCGGAGCGAGACGATAAGCGGCCTTGAAATATTCCAATGCCTGTTCGAGTTTCGCTTCGTCGTTGTAATGGATCATCATCAGCGGCTCGCCCTGCTTGACCTGAGTGCCAACCTTCTTGATGTCCGATACGCCAACCGCGTAGTCGATCTTGCCGTTTTCGTCTGGACCCGCGCCGAGAAGATGAACGCCCTTCGCGATTTGCGAGGCATTGATCGTGTGGACGTATCCACGTTTCGGAGCCGGCAACTTGCGAATGTGCTCCGCCGTCGGAAATTTGTCCGGGTCGTCGATGTAGCTGGTATCGCCTCCTTGAGCGGCGACGATCTCCTTTAGCTTTGCTAGAGCCGTGCCATCTTCGATATGACGCTGCACCGTCTGCTTCGCCGAAAGCGTGGATCCCGCAACGCCTGCAAGGCGAACGATCTCCATGCCGAGCTTCAAAACGAGCTCCTTCAAATCTTCTGGCCCTTCGCCCTTAAGAAGCTGGATCGCTTCCTTGAGTTCGAGAGCAGTGCCGACCGTGTCGCCCAAAGGCTGATTCATGTCTGTCACCAAAGCCACGCAGCGGCGCTTCATCGAGCGGCCCACGCGGGTCATCGAACGAGCCAATTGCTTCGCCTGCTCAAGATCGCGGATGAATGAGCCATTGCCCCACTTCACGTCGATCACGAGGCCTTCCGACCCTTCCGCGAGCTTCTTGGAAAGAACGCTGCCAGTGATCAAGGGGAGACTAGGAATCGTCGCCGTCTTCTTGCGGAGCTGATAAAGCTTGGCATCGGCGGGAGCGAGTTCCGGGCTCTGGCGCACCATTGCGCCGCCAATTTGTTCGAGTTGCTTGATAAACGGCTCGATCTCCATGTTAGGATTGAAGCCGGGCACTGCGCTCAGCTTGTCCAGGGCACTCACCGCGAAATCCTGGTCCACGCTGCCCATCATCGGAATTACGATCCCGCTGGCCACGGCCAAAGGAACGAGCACGAGCGAAGTCTTATCGCCCACGCCTCCAGTGGAATACTTGTCGATCTTCGGCTTCGCGATGTGCGAAAGATCGATCACCTCACCGGAGAGCATCATTTCCTCGGTCAGAACAGCCGTTTCCTGAGCGGACATTCCTTGAAAGAATATGGCCATAGCGAGTGCCGCCATTTGGAAATCGGGCATGTCTCCATCCAAAATGGAGTCCACGATATAACGGATCTCCTCTTTAGTGAATTCCTGCCCATCCCTCTTCTTTTCGATGAGGTAGGCGTAGCTCGGCTTGATGAATCTGCGACTGCTTAAAGGTTTTCTAACCATCTTATAATTTTAAAAATGCCATTGAACATTGCTAACACGTTAAAAGGCAAAAGATTGCAGAAATTAGATCAAACAATCCAAACCAAATAACGAGCTTTCAAAACCGGCGAATATTGACATTCAGCTTTATTGCGATCCGCGATGCAGTTGAGCGCCCGCCGATTTTGAAGGCGCTATTATGCCACACGTGTCAAGCCCCTAAATTACTCACAATATAGGGGTGCTCCTGGTAGTTTTCTCCATATTTACACGGGAAAAGCTATAATTCGTCTTCATATCCCCACGAGCCAAAATAACGTCCCGAATATTTGAAATCCGCCAGGGCTTCGATTCAGTGCTTGCTCGCGCCAAATATCGTCCTTTTATACCGCCTTCTTATGCAGGATTGGTTCGACGTCGCCGAGAAGATAGAAACCCGCACTTTGGCCGCGGCCGGAAAAGCGGGCATCGACCAAGCCGCATTTTCGGCGGAAGCCCGTCCTGCGGATCCGCGTTTCGGGGACGTACAGGTCAACGGAGCCCTGCCCTACGCCAAGCGCCTAAAGGCAAATCCGCGGGAAATCGCCCAGAAAATCGTCGACGAGCTCGCGAAAGACGAGGCTGTCACCGACGTCGCCGAACTCAGCATCGCCGGACCGGGATTCATCAACTTCCGCTTCAAGCCAAGTTTCTATCTCGACTGGCTCAACGATTTTTCGACCGAATCGGTCTATCGCGAAGCCGCCGCCAAGCTTTACGCCGGCGAACGGGTCGTCGTCGACTACGGCTCCCCCAACACGGCCAAGCAGATGCACGTCGGCCACATCCGCTCGATCGTTATCGGCGAAGCGATTTGCCGCTTGCTGGAATTCTGCGGCGCCGATGTCACTCGCGACAACCACATCGGCGACTGGGGAACCCCTTACGGCAAGCTCTTCTACGCCTACAAGCGACACCTCGACCCGGACGCTTTGAAGGCGGACCCTCTCGGCGAACTCGAGCGACTCTACAAGCTCGGCAGCCAACTCGCCAGCGACGACAAAGCCGTCCTCGAAGAATCTCGGCAAGAGCTCGTCCAGCTCCAAGACGGCAAGCCGGAATCGATGAAACTCTGGGAAACCGTCAACCAGCTAAGCATCCAGGGCCTCAAAGAAGTCTACGACCAGCTCGACGTCACCTACGATTGCTACCTCGGCGAGAGCTTCTATCGCGACCGCGTGGATCTCGTCTATAAAGAGCTGGAGGAGTGCCAACTCGCCGAAGAGAGCAATGGCGCTTTGGTCGTTTTCCATCCGGAACACAAACGCTACGCCGAGCAGCCTTTCATCATCCGCAAATCCGACGGAGCCAGCAACTACGCCACCACCGACTTGGCGACCATGCTCTACCGGCACGAGCATTTCAAGGCGACCCGCATCATCATCGTCACCGACGACCGCCAGAAAGATCATTTCGAGCAACTCGATTTGACCACCGCCAAATGGTTCGAGAAGACCGGCCGGACTCGCCCCGCCTTCGACCACGTGATGTTCGGAAAAATTAACGGAGACGACGGCAAGCCGATCAAATCCCGCTCCGGCGACCCAATCCGACTGAAAGACCTCATATCCGAAGCGATCGAACGCGCCCACACTGTGGTGAAGGAAAAGAACTCCGATCTGCCCGAAGAGGAGCTGCAACTGATCGCCGAAACCGTCGGCATCAGCTCGATCAAATACGCGGATCTTTCCTCCAACCGCACCAGCGACTACGTCTTCTCCTGGGAAAAACTCCTCTCTTTCGAAGGCAACACCGCTCCCTACCTGCTTTACGCGGCCACTCGGATCCAAAGCATTTTCCGAAAACTGGACCCATCGGACCTGGAGAACCTCGAGGCTAGAGCATCCGTTTTCGAGACCGGCGAGGAGATCGCTCTCGCCCGAAAAATCGTCGAGTTCGTGGGAGCTCTCCAAATCACCATCGATACGCTCCGCCCGCATATGCTCTCCGGCTACCTCTATGAGCTGGCGGGTGCCTTCAGCGGCTTCTACGCGGCCAACAAAGTCATTGTCGAGGACGATGGGCAGAAGGCGCGGCGCCTCATCCTCTGCCAGCGGGCTCTTCTCGCCTTGAAGATCGGGCTTTCACTGCTAGGAATCAAGACGCTGGAGCGGATGTAATAAAGCGGG